>NZ_DBDF01000229.1:13689-19927 GCF_002293435.1 Bacteroides sp. UBA939
TGGCATTGCTTATTGCAATGTGTGCCCATGGCAGGATCAGAACAATCAACCTATTCTTGAAGTAATACTTTAACAATGATAATATTATCACTTATATTGATATTTTTCAGACTAAACATAGAATCAAAACATGTATTTAACTCATCTCCATTAGTTTTATTTTCGATTAATGTATATGGTTCATAATATCCATATAAAAAGATACCATCAGAAAAGAAAAAGCGTGGGCTCCTATTAAAATCCCAAAGACCAAATTTAACCTTTTCCGTTTTTTTATTGATAAGCCCTTCATATGTACGAGCGTCAGGCCCAATACACTTGAAGTATATATACTCTCTTGTTTCCAATACATTTGAAATCGCTTTATAAGAATTACTTTTTAAATAAGCATTTCGTTCTTTACTCTTGCGAAGTTCATCTATTTGTTCTGATGATATAGAATATTTTCCAAAATCAATGGCAAAAGAAGCAAAAACGGAATCTTTTGTTAACTTATATACAATATCTTCTCCGTCAATTGGTTTTAAGTAATAAGAAGTCTTATTAAAATAGAAACGAGGGTCGTCTGATGTACGATACTCATATTTAAAATATTCATTTTCTATGCTTTTCTCTTTTATTTTTCTTAAACGATAGTACTCTCCTTTACTCTCGTTCCAAGTGTCGGGATTACTACACCATAAAAAATAATTATTTTTATCGAACACTAACAATTGTGACGGATTGAAATTATTCCGATCATCTATAGCCCACGACTCAACAAACTCTCTTGTAGTTCTATCGAAACAATGTATCTTTTTATAATCCAATATATAAATATAATTTCCAGCAATACAAAAATCTCTCAATTCCACATATTCTCCTGGACCATTCCCTTTTACTCCCACTAATCCTTTATATTCACCCGCTATGCTAAAATTAACAACTTTCCCTAATCTTATATCAAATATGTAAATATCTTCTTCACATATTACTCCTTGAGTAGAATTAGCAATTAAAGCATCATCAACAGTCTCTAATTGAATAGGAATTACATTACTGATTAATCCATCCCATTGAAAAAAATCGTTACTATACCCTATGCTATACTTTTTTAAACTATCCATAGATATCTTTCCTTGTTCATTGCAACTTGTAAAAAGTACAATCATAAATATTACACATATTCTTAGCATAATTACAAAATTTAAGAATTAATATATTTAAGCCATCGAAACTTTAAAACAATAAGTGATAAAGTTCAGATAGATCTAAAATCACTTATCTATTTCATTTCATTCTATTTGTTTTAATATACGTTTCCAGCGAATGTCACCCGTATCCCTATCCACCGACTCATATCCGGACAGCCTTGCCTACAATAAAAGGTTCCGGAAGTAAGCCCCAGTAACGGGAATCCTGAGAGTTCATAACCTTATCGCCTGTTACAAAGTAATAGTTCTCTTTAAAGCGGTAAGTATGGATTACGCTATCATTCAGTAAAATTGTATCGCCACGCAGGGTAAGTTTCTTTTTCTGTTCCCATTCTATCGCATTCCGGTACAGGGCGGCATGTTTGGGGTTCATTCCTATCCCATCTCCTTTTGCAGGAAGATAAAGGGGACCGAAGCGTACGATATCCCAATCCACCAATCCATTGTAAGGATAACCGCTCATCACTATTCCGTAATCATTCTCCCGGCCATTTGCAACAATACGCATCAGTTCATCCTGAGATTCCACATTTCCCAGCGGCGTCTCACAACCACGCACCCGATAGTGGGCATCCTCAATATTGAAGATACGCGCTCCCATCACCCATTTATTCACCAGGATATTATCTCCGGCAAGCAGGGCAGGTTCCATAGAGTCCGAAGGAATCTTGAAAGTAGCGATACTGGTTACTTGAAGCAATATCCATACCAACACTACTCCGCAAAATATCAGGAACAGATTTAAAAACTTATTTATAAACCAATTCAATCTCTTTTTACTACTAATAAAACTTTTACTTTTCATCTTTATATTCAAATACACATCTATTTATTATGTACATATCACTAAACGCATTCATAACTTTCAAATATTTAGGAATCCGTTTCCATATATAAACCTACATGTATACTATTCCCATAAGGCGTTTACTGCTTTTTACTATATTCATAATATAATAATATCGGATTTGAATCTTCATTTATTATTTTTATAACATCTTTATTTGTAACTTTATTAGATATAAATCCTTCTTTTAAATGATCTTTCAAGTCTGACAAATAATCTGTTCCTATACAATAATACACTCCTCCGGCATCAGATGTTAGAAAAGAAGGCAATGTACGATATACAAACTTTGAAGCATACAATATATCATCTTCAAAATTTGAATATGTAGAAACTTCGCCTGTATTCATATTACATATTCCTAAATATAAAGGCCAAGTTGTATAACTAAAATACAGGTTATCATCACATTTAAACATGTCTAAAACACCTGTTATCTTATCCATTTTATGCCCTAAACGAAGACGCATTTCTGTTCTTATCTTCGAATCCAATATACCATTTTTATCTTCCTCAGATATATCCTCAGGTTTTATTACTTTATCACCACTAAATGCCATATATGGAGTTATTTTCCCATTATTTATGCACATCACCGTATCGGAAAGGCCGAATGCCAATAAGTCTTTACCATCCCCAATATGATAAAACAGAGATGAGAATGTAAACAGATCCCGCCATCCCTTATTATATTGATCCACATCCATCCATTGACCTATTTCATGGCCACTATTTATATCCAATTGTCTCAATATATAATTTTCACCATCAGAATTCCAAGAGCTAAAAAACGTATTTATGGTATATAGCATACCACTATTACACCATATCCTTTGAATTTCAGAACCACTTTCCAACTTTATAGTTCTCAGATAATTACCAGAATCAATATCATACAGACATATTTTCTTACCTATCTGATCATATATATATACAACACCTGTCTGATTATCAATTGTAAAATCAGTACATGTAGTATATTCTTCTGGACTAAATCCAACACCACCTATTTTTCTTATAAGATTTCCCCCTTTGTCAAAAACGAAAACACCCTTCGCATGCCTTTCATCTAAAACAATCAATTTGTCTTCATATAAATCCATTTTATCAATACGCCCAATAATAGCTTGATCGCCATCCAATCTTATAAGTGTAACAGAATCGAATAGATTAGAATAACAGAAATCACGCCTCATTTTTGTCGTATCAAAATTAACCATGTAAATTTTTGTATTTCCGGAATAACTAGCCTTCTCCACAGCACATGATAACAATACCAGCACATACAGGATTAAAAGACCATTGTTTGTGTAAATTCTTCTTTTCATAATAGAAATTTCTAAATAATGCGAATCAATAGCTAACTATAAGCTACCTCTTCGCTTGTTAAAACATTGTTATTTGATTAATTATTGTATAAAACCACGTTCGCTTCTCATCAAGAATTAGCATGTTATAAAAAACACTCATTTTCCAACCATAGTTTCCAAGGAGAAAGATTTAAATTATTAACCTTAAATCCGCAACTAAATAAGTCATTGACAACTCCAACCCCTTGAGAATGAATATCATCCTCAAGGTTTGGATATATCCCAAGAATCACCTAAATTAGTGCTACCAAACAAATAAATCCAAGTGTATCTTGTATAGAAACAAAAGTAGCAATAAAATCTGATAAAGTCACTCCTTTTGGTGGCAGATTCTATGTGATGGATGAATTTTCCCGTTTAGACGTCCCTTTACTTATTGATCGTGTTTTGGGTCTTCGCTGCACGACCTGTGATTATCAATCAGACAGTGGCATTCAATACTCATTCAATACCGGCAACAAACTGAACGGTCTTTTGCTGGACTTGCTACAGCATACCGGACAATTGCCCCCGGCAAGGATTACGACCTGGATTTCGGCCACCTGTTCCTCCCAGCATCTGTAACCTCCCAATCGTGCAACATTTCATTTCCGCTCAATAGTATTTCATTTGCTCTACATTCTTTCAATGCTTCCAATTGTCCAATCTTAGTATCCGAATCTTTTTTAACTCATATAAGAATGATTGAACTTCACGCATTTCCTGATACCGGATATAACTATAAATATTATTCGATACCAAAAAAAGAGCAAGTATTACAATCAAAAACAGTCCTTTTTTTCATTCCTTCATTCTTTGAATAACGACAACCAACAAGATTAAAAGAACAACTCCTCATAAGAGATATTTATTACTTCTTACCATATTCATAATATAATATTATTGGATTTGAATCTTCATTTATACTTCCCAGCACATTCTTGTTTATAACCTTATCAGAGATTAAGCCTTCCTTAAAATAATATCGTAATTCAGACAATAAATCTGTTCTATATAAATAATATATACCTCCATTATCTGATGTTAAAAAAGAAGGCGGCCTATAGCCTGTAGGGTGTAAAGAGAACAACACATCATCTTTATGATTAGTGTATGAAGTAACTGCATCTGTCTGCAGGTTATACATTGTTAAAAAATAAGGCCATGTCATATATTTAAAATACAAAATTCCATCATTTTCAAAAAAATTTGAGATGTTCATTATCTTACCTTGCTTTTGCCCTAACTGAGATAACATTTTAAATCGCATTTCAACTCTTTTTCGTGGATCAGATTCTTTTAGGTTAATCTCTTCATTCAATATATCTTCCGATTTTATAACCTTATTACCACTAAATGCCATGTATGGAGTTAATTCTCCATTTCCGATACACATGATTGTATCAGAGAGTCCAAATGCAAACAAGTCGTTACCACCACTAATATGGTAGAACAAAGGTGTATGAGTAAACTCGTCATACCAACCTTTATTATACTGATACACATCCATCCATTGCATAACCTCACGTCCGCTATCTTTATCCAATTGTTTTAATATATAATGTTTAGTATCCGTATTTCGCAAATCAAAAGATGTGCTTACTCCGTAAAGGATTCCACTATTACACCAAATCCTATCAACGCTATGACCCCTCTCAAGATTCAGCGTTTTTATATATGTACCTGTTTCTAAATCATAAAGATTAATTTTTCTACCAAATCTATTATAAACATAAATAGAAGCATGTTGCGTATCAATTGCAAAATCAGTACATTCAGTGTACTCTGTGGGACCAAAACCTATATTACCTATCTTTCTTATCAAGTTTCCATTTTTATCAAAAATAAAAACACCTTGCGCTGTATTTGCATCTAAAACAACCAGCTTATCATCATACACATCCACTTTATCAATCCCACCTAAAAGTGCATGTTCGCTATCCAATCTGATAACCCTAACCGAATCAAATATATTAGAATATTTGAAATCGTGCAAAATTTCTACTGTATCTAAATCAACCGCATACAATTCACTATAAGAAACATAATTAGCCTTTTCTGTAGTGCACGACAATTGAGTCAACAAAAATGCATTTACGAATACAATATACAACAACTTTATTTTTTTCATATATAAATCTATAGTCCCATAAAAGGGGTGTTAAACAAACGTTTTGGGAAATAATATTGAGTTCTAAACAACAATATAACAAATACACTGTAAGCGATCGGCTAACTGCGTCTATTAATCTTCCTTCCGTCTTGTTATCTTTGCCTGCAAAACGAAGATTATGGTATATTGGACATTAGATTATTTTAAGCACCTCTACGATGAATACACCGCCTCGGGTGTAAGTGTACGTGAGTTTTGTATGGAACGAGGCATTAAAGAGAACCGGTTCTATTATTGGATAAAAACCGTTAAGCGGCAAACTGTGTCCGCTTTGGATCCTCCCGGAGAGTTTATTCCCATCCGTTCCGAGTCGGTCAGTCGCCTTACCCGGACTTCCATTGAATCCGGAAGAGCAAGCACGTTCCCGGTAAAGGCCGGGGATATAAAGATCACCTACCCTAACGGTGTAATCCTGCACTTGGGAAGTGACTGTGATTTCGAGATACTCAAGCGTCTCCTCACCTTAATCCCTTAAGCCCATGTTCAGCCTTACAGCCTCGGATAGGTTTTATCTATACCCTTATCCCACCGATATGCGCAAGAGTTTCTATACTCTTAGTGGCATCGTTGCCAACCGGATGGGAATGGATGTTCAGGATGGCGACGCGTTTATCTTCATCAATAGGCCTTGTACCTCCATGAAGATACTTCATATGGAGTATGGCGGCCTGGTAAT
>NZ_DBDF01000235.1:0-3208 GCF_002293435.1 Bacteroides sp. UBA939
TAGAGATACTCTTGTTAATCACTCATCACTCATCACTCATCACTCATCACTCATCACCCATCACTCATCACTCATCACTCATCACTCATCACTAATCACTAACCACTAACCACTCATCACTAACCACTAACCTAACCACCGCCCCTCTCCGCTAAATCTCATAGTACAAACAAAATACCACCACCCGCTACTTACTTCTTCTTCTTACGCAGTTCCTCTGCAATACGCCACTGCAGAGCAGCTTCCACTTCTTTTCCTGCCTGCATCAGAGCATCGCCGAAAAGCTCGTGCGCACCGGCATGTTCAGGTTTCAGAGTGGTAGCCTTATCCAAATCGGCTATTGCCCCATCGGTATCATCCTGTTTGAGGCGTAGTTTTCCACGGTTATAAACAGCTTTAAATTCGGCAGGGCGCAGTTTGACCGCACGGTTCAGACACTCTTCGGCTTCAAGATACTTGCCGTCATTGAACAGAGTGATACCTTTACGTATCCAAGCATCCGTATATTCGGGGTAGAGTTCCAGCGCCTTGTTGTAGTTGGCGATGGCGGCGCGGGAGTCGTGAGCTAAAGTAATCGACTCATTTCCCATTAAATAATATTCGCGCGCATAGCTTTGAAGGCGTTTCTGTTGTTCCGCCATCTGGGACTTTAATTGCTCGTTACTGTTACGCAACTTGTTGATAAGGTTCAGCTTATGGCGAATGAGGCGCTGCGCTACAGGCTTTTCTATGTCGTACCGCGAGTGAATGGCTTTGAAGAAGTGATGGAGGAATGTTTCAAAGTTCCCTTTGTCGAACGCCTTTATGGCGGCTACATACTCCACGTCGGCCTGCGCTTGCTTCAGGGCACGGTCTATGGCTTGCCGGTTGTTGAAGCGTCCGGCGAAGTTTACTATTTCCGGGCGAATGAAAATGTCCGCACGGTTGACGGGTTTCTTTAACTGAATACCTTCGAGTGAAGTACAGCGGCTGAGCGCCACATAAGCTTGCCCGCCGGCAAATACACCGCCGGTAAAGTCGATGACAACGCGGCTGAAAGTCAGTCCCTGGCTTTTATGAACGGTGATTGCCCACGCCAGTCGAACGGGAAATTGGGAGAAGGTGCCCAGTACTTCTTCCTCTATTTCTTTCTTCTTCTCGTTGTATTTGTAACGGATGTTTCTCCAGTGGTCTCGCTTTACGTCACATTCCTTTCCATCGTCGGTAATGATGTAGAGGGTTTCTTCTACCTCATCGAAACCGCTGACTACGCCGATGGTACCGTTAACCCAACGGCGGTCGAAATCGTTTTTGATGAAGATAACTTGTGCGCCCGCTTTCAATACTAACTCTCGTGAGGTGGGCAGACTGCTTTCGGGAAAGTCGCCGGTGACTTCTCCCTGGAAGGTCGTAGGTTCGCCTGGAAGCTCTGCCAGTTTCCGGTCGTTTATGTAATCTACATTGTCGCGTCGCGTGGCGAGAGTGATGTACATATCTTCCTCGTGCTTCTCGATGTCAGTACCATAACGTGTGTTTAACAGTTGCAGGTCGGCAGCCCCCGCCGTATTGTTGCGGATATGGTCTAATACGCTGACAAAGACCTGGTCTGTTTGGCGGTAGACTTTCTGTAACTCGATGGAAACGAGGTCTATCTGGTTAAACACTCTTGCCGAGAAGAAGTAAGGGGTGGGATAGAAGCGGTTCAGTATTTCCCGTTCGTCTCCTTTTACTACAGGTTCAAGCTGGAACACATCGCCTACCAGCAGAAGCTGTTTCCCGCCGAAAGGCTCGCGCAGGTTGTGGGAGTAAACACGGAGGATGCGGTCTACGGCGTCGATAATGTCGGCGCGTACCATAGAAATCTCGTCGATGATGATAAGTTCCAGCTCTTCCAGCAACTTCCGCTGGAGTTTGGTGTATTTAAAGAACTCGTGGATACGTCCTCGTTGCAGGCTCAGATTCGGGTCGTCGGGAAGCAAGGGGTGGAACGGGAGCTTAAAGAAACTGTGCAGGGTACTGCCGCCGGCATTGATAGCGGCGATACCCGTAGGAGCCAGTACCACATGTTTCTTCTTGGTATTCTGGCATATATATCGCAGAAAGGTAGATTTACCGGTACCCGCCTTTCCGGTCAGGAATACGGACTGGCGGGTGTACTGTATCAGTTTCAGGGCATCCTGAAATTCTTTGTTATTGGTATCTATTGACTGTGACAAGAATCTATTCTCCTATTCCTTATCTTGTATTCGCTCTATTCAATAATAGAGAATTCTCTAAGTGCGTTCGCAATTCCATTTTCGTCTACCGAAGTGGTTACGTAGTCGGCGTATGCCTTTACTTCTTCAAGCGCGTTACCCATTGCTACGCCGATAGCTGCGTGACGCAACATACCTGCGTCATTGCCACCGTCGCCGAACGCCATAGTCTCTTCCAGGCTAATGTTGAAGTGCCTGATGACTTCATCAATACCTTTTTGTTTGGTGCTTCCCTTGGCTGTCATGTCGGTAAAGGCGGGAAACCAGCGCCCGGCTTCGCAGCCATGTAATTGGGGAAGGATTAGCTTTTCCTGTTCCTGGGTGATGAACGGTGTCATTTGGAAAACCTCTTTCCGTATAGCCTCTTCAAGTGTTTTTACGGGGAGTGAATCTACTTTCAGGTAATCGTAGAATACCTTTCTTACCATTTCATCCGGTTGGCAGACACAAATATCATGTTCACCTACAAAGATACAGGGGAATTTCTCTTTGCCGGCAATATGCGCCAGCGTTTGTACATCTGCGGTAGGAATAGCGCTTTTGTAAATCACTTCTTTACCGACAAAACAATATCCGCCGTTCATGGTTATGTAACCATCTATCAAATCGCGGTCTTGCAAAGCGGAAAGGTTATTGATAATAGCGGTTGGACGTCCTGTGGCGATAAAAATCCGGATACCTTTGGCTTTGGCAGTGGCAATGGCTTCAATGGTGCTTTCGGGGATGGCGTGGGTATTGAAACTCACCAAAGTGCCGTCGATATCAAAAAACAGGGCTTTAATCATATTATTTTCGTTTTACTTGTGTGCAAAAGTACTTAAAAGCGAGGATAATTTGTATTTTTGCAGGCGAATAAATTATATAAGAAGCTGTTCATAATTGGTTTATACTGTGAATGATGGTTTAGCGAAGCGGGGCTTTGCACTTTGCACTTTGCAGTGTTTAGTGATTAGTGTTTAGTGATAAGTGTTTAG
>NZ_DBDF01000235.1:3330-10615 GCF_002293435.1 Bacteroides sp. UBA939
TCATAACTCTAAGGAACTCTTTCTGCCTATCACCTCCCCCCTTGCGAGGTACTCACCCCCTCCGACTCCCCCGTTATCGGGGGAGAGCAACCTCCCGGGAGGAGGAGAATAGAGATACTCTATTAATCTTTACTCTTATCAATCATTTGTATTGCCAAATAATCATTTATAGTAACAGTATAAGTTAATTATGAAAATATGCTTAAGTACTAATCTATTCTTATATCCTCTTTTGTCTCAAGACAATTAAGGAAAGTATATCAATTACAGTGAGAAAGAAACTCTTAATTTGTTGGATAAAACATTATAATCAATGAAAAAACATTCCTTAAAAGATTGGTTAATAGCCGTGCGCCCCTGGTCATTTCCGGCGTCGGCAATGCCGGTGCTTGTGACGCTGGTATATTTGTATTGGGCACATAGTACGATATTGTGGGTAAACGGATTGTTGGCATTAGCCAGTATCATCTTCTTTCATGCCTCAGGCAATGCATGGAGTGATTATTTTGATTTCGAAAAAGGAGTAGACCGGGAGGATACGTTTGGTGTGAAAACCTTGACGAGCGGACAATTCACGCCGAGGGAGATACGTAATCTGGCTTTGGGCTTGTTGGTTCCGGCTTTGGCATTAGGTCTTTGGCTGATGTACCGTACAGGATTACCTTTGTTCTGGATCGGATTGGGCGGACTGGCCTGTTCCCTGCTTTATCCGTGGCTGAAATACAGGGCTTTCGGAGATGCTGTTATCTTCGTAGCTTATGCCATACTGCCTACATTAGGAGTATCTTATATTTCTGTCGGCGCATTTATACCCGAGGTTTTGCTGATTATCGTTCCGGTGGGGCTGATAACTGTGGCAATCTTGCATGCTAATAATACCCGCGATATAGAGACGGACGTCCGTGCAGGTATTACTACCTTTGCTATGAAGGCAGGAATGAAGACGAATATCGTTTTGTATCTGTTTGAAGTGCTTTTCCCGATTTTGTGGATTGTTGTATGTGTGGTTTTGGGCTATTTCCCCTGGTGGTCTTTGCTGACAGTGGTGACCGTTCTGCCTGCCGTAGCCAATGTGCGTACCATGCTACGCTTGCCGAAAGAGGGTATTCGTGCCATTTACAATCTGGATGAGAAGACGGCAAAACTACAGCTTCTGTTCAGCTTGTTGTTAACTGTCGGTTTCCTGATATAGAATTTCTTTTTCTGCATTAACTCTACTATGAAACGAGTAATCATTCCGTTATTGGCAGCCGCTTTCCTTTGGTTCTTTATGTTTTCACCTTGGACAAGCGGGATATTCAACTTTTGGACAGCAATGAGCTTTTCGGCTATTGTGTTGATGAATATGGCTTTCCGGCTTCGTCCGCAGTGGTGGGCGGAAGATGTGAGTTTTGATTGGAAGAATATAGCAGGCGGTGTTCTACTGGCGGCAGTTCTTTGGGGAGTGTTTTGGGTGGGAGATAAGGCTTCTGCCTGGCTTTTTGACTTCGCACGTCCTCAGGTGGAACTTATTTATGGAATGAAAACCGGAGAAAGTCCCTGGCTGCTTTCAATACTACTCCTTATATTAATAGGGCCTGCGGAAGAGATATTCTGGCGTGGCTATGTGCAGAACGCCTTTTCTAAACGTTGGAATCCGAACGTGGGCTTTATTGTTACGACTCTTATCTATGCGTTGGTGCATATATGGTCATTCAATTTTATGTTGGTAATGGCAGCTTTGGTGGTTGGCGCTATCTGGGGACTGCTTTACAGGCTTTATCCGCAGAAACTGGGTGCGTTGATTGTGTCTCATGCAGTGTGGGATGTGGCGGTATTCGTTTTATTTCCTATATAGGCATGAGCTGTTTTCATCCATTGGCGTTTTAACTATACTCTTCATTCAAGGGCTTTACGTAAATCTTCCCAATGACTACAAAAGTCTTGCATAGAGGGGAAGAGTATATTGGCGCCGGCATCCAGTAATACTTGCCCGTCGATTGGGCCTGTATTTACAGCTACTGTAAAAAGGCCTGCCGCAGCTCCGGCTTGTACTCCCAGTGGGGCATTTTCTATCACGATTGCTTCGTTTGGTTGTAATCTTCCTTTCTGCAGAGCCATTAAGTATGGTTCCGGATGTGGTTTGCCATATTTCACATCAAATGCCGTTACCATCAGGTTGCGATGGAATATTCCCGGAAAGTTGTGTGACAAGCGGTCTAATAAAGAATGTTGCCCGGAACCTGTAACTACCATTGGAGTTAATCCCTCTGCTTTTATTTTTTGCAATACTTCCCATGCGCCGGATATACGTTCCGGTTCGGGGTGAGTGTTGAATTCAGCGCTCTTCTCCGCATAAATGCTTTGTATCATTTCAGGGGTAGCGTCTTTTCCGTATTGGCGCTGATAGACGATGTTTATGGTCGAAGCTCCGGTGCGTCCTTCGTGCAAGTATGCTTCCTCACGGCTTAGATGCAATCCGTGATGTTCCATAACTTTGTGCCATGCGTCGGCATGATAAGGCATTGAATTGAATAATACGCCATCCATATCGAAAAGGACGGCTTTCAGTTGGATTTGTGGGTATCCGTGTGCTTGTAGATAACGGGTAACAGCTTCTTGAAACATAATAGCTAATATTAATGTTTAGTGTTTAGTGTTTAGTGATTAGTGTTTAGTGATTAGTGATTAGTGATTAGTGGGCTGCGCTATCATGCCGCATGGTACTAATCACTAATCACTAATCACTAATCACTAATCACTAACCACTAACCATTAACCACTAATCACTACAATACTATTCGTTCGAGTTTACAGCCTTGCCTGAATAGCCTTTGATTCTTCTTCGTAACCCGGTTTGTTCAACAGTGCGAACATATTCTTCTTATATGCTTCCACGCCCGGTTGATTGAATGGATTTACACCCAACAAGTAACCGCTTATGCCACATCCGATTTCGAAGAAGTAAAGCAACTGTCCGATGTTGTATTCATCCAGTTTTTCGATAATAATACGCATATTAGGTACACCGCCGTCTACATGTGCCAGTTGAGTTCCCAATTCTGCCATTTTGTTTACTTCGTCTACACGTTTTCCAGCCAGGAAGTTCAGACCGTCCAAGTTGGCTTCATCAGAAGGAACTTCCAATTTATGATCTACTTTCTCCACCGAGATTACTGTTTCAAAGATGGTACGTTCACCTTCCTGAATCCATTGTCCCATAGAGTGTAAATCTGTAGAGAAGTCTACAGCTGCAGGGAAGATACCCTTGTTCTCTTTACCTTCGGACTCTCCGTAAAGCTGTTTCCACCATTCACTTACATAGTGCAGCTTCGGGCAGAAGTTTACAAGGATTTCAATCTTCTTACCGTTCTTGTACAATTCATTACGAGTGGCGGCGTATTGTGCGGCAGGGTTTTGGGCAAACGGTACATCTATGCCACATGCTTTTTCCATATCGGCAGCGCCGGCAATCAATTTCTCAATGTCGAATCCTGCTATTGCAATGGGCAACAGACCTACAGGAGTCAGTACTGAGAAACGTCCGCCTACGTTATCGGGGATGATGAATGATTTGTATCCTTCTTTATCAGCCGTCACACGGGCAGCTCCTTTTTGTGCATCGGTAATAGCTACGATTACTTTCTTGGCCATATCTTTACCGCGCTGATCTTCACATTGTTTTTTCAACAAACGGAAAGCGAGAGCGGTTTCAGTAGTAGTTCCCGATTTGGAGATATTGATTACGCCGAACTTCTTATCTTTCAGAAATTCAGTGAGTTCATACAAATAATCTTCGCTTATATTATGTCCTGCATAAATCATAACGGGAGCGGTTTTCTTATCTTGCAGCCAGGTGAAGCTGTTGGACAAGGCTTCGATAACGGCGCGTGTACCGAGATAACTTCCACCAATTCCGGCAACGATTACTACTTCGCAATTGTCGCGCAGCACTTGTGCTGTGGCTTTCAAATCGGCAAGGTGTTCTTTACTGACAGACGATGGGAGATGCAACCATCCCAAGAAGTCGTTCCCTTTTCCGGTACTGTTTTCTAATGCTTCTTGTGCAGCTTTTACCTGAGCTTCATAAGCGGAAACAGATGCTTCGGAAATAAATCCAAAAGTCTTTTCAATATTCAAACTAATCATACTATTTTAGGTTTTAAATTCAGTAAATTCATTAGGGCTTATACGGAACTAAGGCGTTTTGATACTTGATGTTTTCCAATACCTTATTCTATATCTATATAATGTCTGTTTTAAAAGAAGTTATCGTAACGAGTCGGTCAGTAACTTAATCTCTATCATCGGTGATATGCGTTCGTACAAAATGTTGTGAACAGCATCTAATATTGGCATATTAACGTGATGATGTTTATTGATTTCCTTGATGCACTTGGTTCCGTAATATCCTTCGGCAATCATTTCCATTTCAATTTGCGCGCTTTTTACGGAATATCCTTTGCCTATCATGGTACCGAATGTGCGGTTACGGCTGAAATTGGAGTATCCCGTTACCAGCAAATCTCCTAAATAAACAGAGTCGTTTACGTTCCTGTTCAGCGGATGTACGGTTTGCAGGAAACGGTTCATTTCCTGTATGGCGTTAGATATCAGTACTGCCTGGAAGTTATCACCATATTTCAGACCACTGCAAATACCGGCGGCGATAGCATATACGTTTTTCAGTACGGAACTGTATTCAATACCCACTACGTCATTGCTGGTGGATGTTTTAATGAATGAACTGGCCAGTCGTTGGGAAATAATATGGGCTTTGTCCGTGTCCGGGCAAGCGATGGTAAGGTAAGAGAGACGTTCCAACGCTACTTCTTCCGCATGGCAGGGGCCTGCCAGTACTGCGATGTTTTCGGGTGGAACTCCGTATTCTTTTGTGAAGTACTCCGATACAATCATATTGTCGTCGGGTACGATTCCTTTAATGGCAGTGATGATAAATTTGTCCCGTATCCGTGTCTTCAGCTTTTTCAGGTGATTCTTCAGGTAAGGGGAAGGGGTGACGAATATCAGCGTATCGGATTCTTTCACTACATCGTTGATGTTAGAACTGAAATTAATACGTTTGATATCGAACTTGACGCCCGTCAGGTAGGCAGGATTATGGCCCAGTCGTTTGAAATCGGTAATGCGGTCGTCGCGCCGCATGTACCAATTAATCGAATCTGCCTGGGCAAGTACCATCTTTGCGATGGCTGTCGCCCAGCTTCCCCCGCCCATTATGGCTATCTTTCCGGGTAGTTTCATTTATTTAATTTTCTCTACCCAGCCTTCAACATCGTTTACGGATGGGTTGACCAATTCCAATTTATATTTCTTATTAATGCCACAGATGTCTTGGTGAAGCTTCTGCGGATTAACGTCTTTCATCTCTTCTATCGTGTTGTAGCCCGCTTTCTGGATAACAGCTACCCATTCTTCGGCAATGCCCAGGTTCGTGTATTTGGCGGGGGCATCTTTCGGGGTAACTTTTTCGGGGCGCATTTGTGGGAAGAATAGTACTTCCTGAATGTATGATTTGCCTGTCATTAGCATTGTCAGGCGATCAATGCCGATGCCGATGCCGGATGTGGGAGGCATACCGAACTGCAGGGCGCGCAAGAAATCCTGGTCGATGAACATGGCTTCGTCGTCTCCTTTTTCGCTGAGACGCAATTGGTCAACAAAGCGTTCTTCCTGATCGATAGGGTCGTTCAACTCGCTGTAGGCATTGGCAAGTTCTTTGCCGTTTACCATTAGTTCGAAGCGCTCGGTCAGTCCGGGTTTGCTGCGGTGCATCTTGGTCAGCGGACTCATCTCAACGGGATAGTCGGTAATAAAGGTAGGCTGGATGAAGGTTCCTTCACAGAACTCGCCGAATATTTCGTCTACCAGTTTGCCTTTTCCCATCGTGTCGTTAATCTCCATGTTCAGTTCTTTGCAGATTTGGCGGATTTCGTCTTCACTCTTGCCGTTGAGGTCGTAACCGGTCTTTTCCTTGATGGCGTCCAGGATAGGCAAGCGGCGGTAGGGAGCTTTGAAGCTGATGGTTTTACCGTCGATGGTGGTTTCTGTGTTGCCGTTTACGGCGATGCAGATGCGTTCCAGCAGTTGTTCCGTGAAACTCATCATCCAGTTGTAATCCTTATATTGTACGTATAGTTCGAGACAGGTAAATTCCGGATTGTGATTCTTGTCCATGCCTTCGTTGCGGAAGTTTTTCCCGATTTCATAGACGCCTTCGAAGCCGCCTACAATCAAGCGTTTCAGGTAAAGCTCGGTAGCGATACGCAGATAAAGTTCTATGCTCAACGAGTTGTGGTGGGTAGTGAATGGACGGGCGCTTGCTCCGCCGGCGATGGATTGCAGGATTGGGGTTTCCACTTCTGTGTATCCGGCTTCGTCCAGCACGGCGCGCATTGTTTTGATGACGGTAGCGCGTTTCAGGAAGGTCTCTTTTACGCCGTCGTTCACGATAAGGTCTACATAGCGTTGGCGGTATCTCAGTTCGGGGTCTTCAAAGGAGTCGTATGCTACGCCGTCTTTGTATTTCACGATAGGCAGCGGTTTGATGGACTTAGCCAGTACGGTCAGTTTCTTGGCGTGAATGCTGATTTCGCCCATCTGGGTGCGGAATACGAAACCTTCGATTCCTATGAAGTCTCCTAAGTCGAGCAGGCGTTTGAATACAGTGTTGTAAAGTTCTTTATCTTCTTCCGGGCAGATGTCGTCGCGGGTGATATATACCTGGATGCGACCTTTGGAATCCTGTAGTTCAATAAACGAGGCCTTGCCCATTACGCGGCGTGTCATCATACGTCCGGCTACGGATACTTGGCGAGGTTCTGCGTCGTCTTTAAATTCCGTTTTTATATCTGTGGAGAAAGCATTGGTTACATACTCTGCTGCGGGATAGGGTTCGATACCTATCGCACGAAGTTCATTCATACTGTTACGTCGAATGATTTCCTGTTCACTTAGTTCTAATACATTCATTTCGTTGTACATTAACACAATTTGGGGCAAAAATACGAAACATTTTTTATATTACGGCATGAAGAAGAGAGAATTCAGGGCAACCGTATCAAAATGAAACTTGAGCTGTGTATTTTATATATTCATTTTGATGCGGTTGCCTTGGTGATAGTTTAGCCTGTATTATTCATAAGTGTCTCGTCATAAATGAGAATTTAGCGGTGTGAATGGGTACGCGGATGGCACGGATTAAGCGGATGAACGCGGACGAGCGCGGATTCTTCTTTTTAAAAGGTAATTAGGATCTGGTAAATGATTAGCAGAAGTATCTCTA
>NZ_DBDF01000150.1 GCF_002293435.1 Bacteroides sp. UBA939
CGTATAAGGGTACCTTTATACGGAGCAGGTACGGAGTTGGTAATGCTTTGACACGGCCCTGGTACGGAGCAGACACGGTTTTGGTACGGTTTTAGTACGGTTTTAGTACGGTTTTAGTACGGCGATAACTCCTAAGCGAAGCGATACTCCTTTAACTCCTGATTCACATAATTTATAATTCAAATACTGTGATTTTCTGATTACCTTTGCGACTAACAGTGCAAAAGCAATTCAAGAAGAAGAAAAACAGACGATGGAGAATATAGAACAGGAGTTCCTATCCGTGATACGGGAGTATGAACGCGTCATATATAAGGTGTGCTACCTATACTCTACGCCCAATGCTACCATCAATGATTTATATCAGGATGTGGTGCTCAATATATGGAAAGCTTACCCCAAATTTCGACGGGAGTGTAAGGTTTCGACCTGGATATATCGCATCGCGCTCAACACTTGTATCAGCTTTATCCGCAAAGAAAAGAACATCCCCGAAATTGTCGCCCTAAGCCAGGACGCCGACCGGATGGAGGAATTGGACGAGACACAAGCTATGCTGAAACAACTCTATCGGATGATTAACCGACTGGGGCAACTGGAAAAATCCATTATCCTGCTTTATCTGGAAGAAAAAAGCTACGAAGAAATTGCTGAAATTACCGGTCTGACAGTAACAAACGTTGCTACCAGAATCAGCCGGATTAAAGACAAACTTAGAAAAATGAACAAGGAGGAATAATATGGAATTGGATGAACTAAAGAAATCTTGGAACGCACTGGACGAGCAATTGAAAAAAGAGCAGATTGCAGATGAAAAGCAGATTGCGGAGATGATTGCCGGATATAAGGCAAACGCTCGCAAAAGCCTCAGGCGTCTCACGGGGTGGCAACGCTTCTCCATAAGTATAGGAGTAGTGGGACTTGTCCTTCTTCTGTCTATATGGTTGCTACCGTCTGTTTTCCAGATTAACGAAGAATGGCAACCTAAAATTAATATACTTATGATATTCCTCGGTATTAGTATCCTGGCAGGCATCTGGTGGGATCACAGGAACTATCGCTGGATGAAAAACACCCGAATAGACGAAATGCCGGTAGCCGTAGTCAGTCAACGTACGGCAACCCTCCGTCAATGGACTAAATACGAGGTTATTGCCATTTCCGCATGGGTAATCATATTCAATATACTCAATTATTGGATAATGGGATACTATAAAGCATCTTTTGGCATTCAGGCTATACTAATCACATTCTTTGTATTGTTTGATGTTGCAGTCATCTACATCCTTTACAAGAAAGTAGCTTACAGATACCTCAATGACATTAAAAAGAATATTGAAGAAATAGAAGATATATGCACCGAATAACCCTACTCCTGATCCTGTTTTTATTCATTCCCGACTTGTATATCTATTTTTTGCACATCGCGCGGAAAACAAAAAACCGTTGGCTACGCATCGCATACTGGATACCGACTTTTCTATTGGTAATCGGTTTCTATATAATAATGAATGGTACGGACGGAAATGCGATGGCACACCATGCATTAGCTATCGGCAGACTTTCTATTTGCCTGTTCTTGCTTACTGTTCCTAAAATTATATTCATGATATGCTCACTGATAGGGCTACCTTTCCATTATCTGTTGCATTGGCGTCGTTCCCCGTTCACCGCCGTCGGATCAGTACTGGGAATGGTTATCTTTTTCAGTATCCTCTATGGGACATTGGTAGGTATCAGTAAATTTGAAGTAAAAAACGTGGAATTTCATCACCCGAACCTGCCAAAAGCATTCGATGGTTACCGCATCGTACAGTTGTCGGATATACACATCGGCAGTTGGGTGGAAAATGAGAAACCTATCCGCAGAATGGTAGAATTAGCCAATGAGCAGCAGGCTGATTTAATTGTATTTACCGGTGACCTGGTAAACCAACGAAGCCTCGAATTGGATGGATTTCAAGACATTCTTTCACAACTGCATGCCAAAGACGGTGTTTATTCCATATTAGGTAATCACGATTATGGAAGTTATTACCACTGGAAAAGTCAGAAAGATCAGGAGAACAATATGGATAGCCTGGTACATAAAGAACAGGCTATGGGGTGGAAACTATTAAAAAATGAGCACAGTGTACTGCATCATCAAGGTGACAGTATCGCCCTCATAGGTGTGGAAAATGAGGGAGAACCACCTTTCTCCCAGTTTGCCGACCTGACAAAAGCATCCACAGGAACAGAGAGCATGTTCCGCATCTTATTAAGCCACAATCCCACGCATTGGCGTCGTGAAGTATTACCTGATACGGATATTGAATTAATGCTTGCCGGACATACTCATGCCATGCAGGCTATTGTGTTCGGACGTTCACTCTCTTCACTGATATATCCCGAATGGGGAGGATTATATACCGATGGTAGCAGGGGATTATATGTTAACATTGGTATCGGCTATGTAGGATTACCATTCCGTTTCGGGGCATGGCCTGAGATTACAGTAATAACATTGCGCAATTAGCTATTTTTCTTTATTTTACCGGCATATAATACAAAAAAAAATATGTAAGTTTGCGGCAAAATACTACATCAATGAAGGTACTCTACTATATCTATCAAATATGTTTTGCATTGCCGATTCTGCTGGTATTAACTATCCTGACCGCTTTGGTTACAATTATCGGTTCTCTGATAGGTGGCGCGCACATCTGGGGATATTACCCCGGAAAAATATGGTCACAACTGATTTGTGTATTTCTACTTATCCCTGTAAAGGTGCGCGGTCGTGAGAAAATCCATAAACGAACGTCGTACGTATTTGTACCTAATCATCAGGGGGCATTCGATATCTTCCTGATTTACGGATTTCTGGGACGCAACTTTAAATGGATGATGAAAAAGAGCCTGCGGAAAATTCCATTTGTAGGAAAAGCATGCGAAAGCGCAGGACACATCTTCGTAGACCGCTCCGGCCCAAAGAAAGTATTGGAGACGATTCAGCAGGCAAAAGCCTCGCTTAAAGATGGCGTATCATTAGTGGTATTCCCGGAAGGCGCGCGTACATTCACCGGACACATGGGATATTTCAAAAAAGGTGCGTTCCAGTTGGCTGATGAATTACAATTGGAAGTGGTACCCGTCACCATCGACGGTTCTTTTCAGATTCTTCCCCGCACAAGTAAGTGGATATACCGCCACCCGATGATACTGACTATCCATGACCCTATCCCTCCTAAGGGACAAGGTCCTGAAAACGTCAAGGCGACAATGACCGAAGCTTACGCTATCGTGGAAAGCGCTTTACCGGAAGAGTACAAAGGAATGATAACAAATGAGGATCAAGACCATTAAATACTGCGGCTATTTCCTGACAGCAGCACTCTCCTGCATACGTTGATGCTCCTCAATCAGTTTCATGTTCTCTTTAGCTTTATCCAGAAAATCTCTCACTAAAGGATTACTTTTAAATGACTGGGGGGCAGTCCGGATGATATCCTCCACTTGCGGAGTCATCACAGGATAGGGCAAGGTGCCGCACACCATCATGAATACGCTAGGGCCGAGGACATTCTCATAATTTGTAGTGATGAAGCCTTTCACATAGTCATTCATCTCTTTTATCAGAACCTCGCCTTCCTTTGCCAGTTGTTCGTGGATATCATCCAAGGCAGCGCCGTCCAGTACCATGCGCGCCTCTTTTCTTTCCAGTTCTTCAATCTTCAACTCAAGTTCATTGCGCTTTTCAATGAACTCATACAAGGCATTATTCAACGGTGTACCTTTAGCTGTAAGTTGGGAATTGGATATGGAAACTTCAATCTTACCTCTTTCAAGTACCAAAGGCATGATAGCCTCATCATTCATGTAGAGTGTCACCATCATCACAGAATCCAATGGACCACTTGCAGAGAACAAACCATGTACCACCTCCGCCGAATCAACTGTTATCCATTGTCCGTCACGAAGCGTTTTAAACATTAACATCTTTCCGTCGAAACTGGTCACCGACGATACACCATCAACCTTATACTTACGACTGCACGATGCGAAAAGCACAAGCAATAGCACTAAGGGAAAAATACGGCTCACATTCTGTTTTATCATGCGGGAAACGATTTATATGAAATACGTCACAAAGGTACAACCTATTCGGGCTGTAAGGAAACATTTTATCAATATTTAAATGTTGCTCTCTTTTTTCCATTAATAAACCTTATAATGAAGAGAAAAAGAAAGGTTATTTCAGGTAGTTTATTTATTTTTGCAGTGATAACTAACAAAATGTAAATCACATAATTGAAATCATAGATTCCTTACCATGCCAACTTATGCTCCTTTTGCCAAACCTCTGTATGTGATGCTGAAACCGGTAGGCGCGATATGCAACCTTGCCTGCGACTACTGTTATTACCTGGAAAAGAGCAAACTGTATCAGAGCACCCCCAAGCATGTAATGAGCGAGGAGTTATTGGAAAAGTTCATTGAAGAATACATCAATTCGCAAACCATGCCGCAAGTATTGTTCACCTGGCATGGCGGAGAAACCTTGATGCGCCCGTTGTCTTTCTACAAAAAAGCAATGGAACTACAAAAGAAATATGCCCGCGGACGTACCATAGACAACTGCATACAGACTAACGGAACCATGCTAACGGATGAATGGTGTGAGTTCTTCCGCGAAAACAATTGGTTAGTAGGCGTTTCCATCGACGGCCCACAAGAGTTTCATGACGAATACCGCAAGAACAAGCAAGGAAAACCTTCCTTTATAAAAGTAATGCAGGGCATCAACCTGCTGAAAAAACACGGAGTAGAATGGAACGGCATGGCAGTAGTGAACGACTACAATGCCGACTATCCGCTGGAGTTTTACAACTTCTTCAAAGAAATAGGTTGCCGTTACATTCAGTTTGCCCCTATCGTGGAACGGATATTCCAGTACCAGGACGGACGGCATCTTGCCTCGCCCACCAAACCATTTGCCTCGCCTACCGACTCAAAAGATTTAGCCGAGTTAGCAGACTTCTCTGTCACCCCCGAACAATGGGGTAATTTCCTTTGCACCATCTTCGACGAATGGGTAAAAAAGGATGTGGGCACCTATTATATACAGTTGTTCGATTCTACCCTGGCCAACTGGATAGGCGAACAACCCGGCGTCTGCACCCTGGCAAAGACGTGCGGACATGCCGGAGTGATGGAATTCAACGGTGATGTGTATTCGTGCGATCACTTCGTATTCCCCGAATATAAATTAGGTAATATCTATCAGAAGACTCTGGTAGAAATGATGTACGGCGAAAAGCAACAAGCTTTCGGACAAGCGAAACAGTCCTCATTACCCCGTCAATGCCGGGAATGCGAATGGCTGTTTGCCTGCAACGGCGAATGCCCCAAGAACCGTTTTGTACAAACAGCAAGCGGAGAACCGGGGCTGAATTACTTGTGCAAGGGCTATCACCGTTTCTTCAGCCATGTAGCCCCCTATATGGATTTCATGAAGAATGAACTGATGAATCAACGCCTGCCTGCCAATGTGATGAGTAATAAATCTATCAGAACAGAATCAGAAGTATCTCAATTCTCCTCCTCCCGGGAGGAGGAGTACCCGTAGGGGGAGGTGGTAGGTGAAATAAATACCTATTTATCATAAATCTAAGGAATTCTTTTCGCCTACCACCCCGCCCTGCAGACACCCCTCCTCCCGGAAGGAGGGGAACGTACTTTGCTGGAAGAAATTAAATAATCTGTCAGCGAAGCTAATAGAGATACTTCTGCAACATACAGACAACTTACAAAACATACTTGTAAGTACAAGACATGAATTAGTTTATATTATTTTTATGAGCATATTTCTGATTATCAGCTTTTATAAAAGCATATATAGTATAAACTTATTTAAATCCAGTACTTAACTTACAAACAACTTACAAAAATTAAATAATTAAACAACAATGAAAATCAAAACCTGTTTAGCAGCGCTCGCAGCGCTCGCATTCGGCTCTACAGTACGTGCCGACGAAGGAATGTGGTTACTGCAACTAATAAAGCAGCAGAACTCCATTGATTTAATGAAGAAACAAGGTCTGAACCTGGAAGCAGACGACCTCTACAACCCCAACGGAGTGTCACTCAAAGACGCAGTAGGCATCTTCGGAGGCGGATGCACGGGCGAAATCATCTCACCCGAAGGACTCATCCTGACAAACCACCACTGCGGTTACGCCTCTATCCAGCAACACAGCAGCGTGGAGCACGACTACCTGACCGACGGCTTCTGGGCAAAAACTCGCAACGAAGAACTGCCTACACCGAAACTGAAGTTCCAGTTTGTCGACCGCATCGAAGACATTACCGACATCGTTAACCGGAAAATAGACGCCGGCGAAGTAGACGAAGTCACCGCCATGACACGCCCCTACCTCACCAGACTCGCCAACGAACTGTTCGAGAAAAGCGACCTGAAAGGCAAGAAAGGCATCGAAGTACAGGCACTGCCATTCTATGCGGGCAACAAATTCTACATGATATATAAAAAGGTGTATACCGACATCCGTATGGTTGCAGCCCCTCCTTCCTCCATCGGTAAGTTCGGCGGAGAAACAGACAACTGGATGTGGCCGCGTCACACGGGCGACTTCTCCATGTTCCGCATCTATGCCGACGCCAACGGCGACCCCGCAGAGTACTCCGCCTCGAACGTACCGCTCAGCACTCCGAAGTTCCTGCCCATCTCCATCAAAGGACTCGAAGAAGGCGACTACGCCATGATAATGGGATTCCCCGGAAGCACCAGCCGCTACCTCACCGTATCGGAGGTAAAAGAACGCATGGAATCGCAAAACCAGCCACGCATCACCATCCGCGGCGCACGCCTCGCCGTATTGAAAGAGGTGATGGCTGCCAGCGACAAGACCCGCATACAGTACGCCAACAAGTACGCCGGAAGCAGCAACTACTGGAAGAACTCCATCGGCATGAACAAGGCCATCGTTGACAACGACGTACTGGGCACCAAGGCAGAACAGGAGAAGAAATTCGCCGGATTCGCCCAAGGCAAACCTGAGTATGAAGGCGTAGTCGGCAAAATAGATGCCATCGTGAACCGCACAATGCCCCTCACCCGCCAGTACTACTACCTGACAGAAGCATTCAGCGGCGCCATCGAATTCGGCAGCACCTATATGATAATGGACAATCTGAAGAGAGGACTGGAAGAAAAGAACGATTCACTCATCAACAAGTCACTGGAGCAACTCAAAGCAGCCTACGCCGGCATCCACAACAAGGACTACGACCACGAAGTAGACCGCCGGGTGGCTAAAGCCATCTTCCCCGTATATGCCGACGTCACTCCGGCAGAGCAGCGCCCCGCCTTCTACCAGACCATCGAGAAGGAGTTCAAGGGCGATTACAACGCCTACATCGACGCCATGTACAACAACTCCATCCTCGCCAACCAGGCCAACTTCGACAAGTTCGTGAAGAAGCCCACCGTGAAAGCTATCGACAAAGACCTGGCAACCCAGTACTCCCGCGCCAAGATTGAAAAACTGACGTCTCTGGCACAGGAACTGAACGCCACTTCCAAAGAACTGGCACTGCTGCACAAAGCCTACATCCGCGGTTTGGGCGAGATGAAAGAACCCGTGCCCTCGTATCCGGACGCCAACTCCACCATCCGTCTGACGTACGGCAACGTGAAATCATACGACCCGCGCGACGCCGTGCACTACAAATACTACACCACCACGGACGGTATTCTGGAGAAGGAAAATCCCGAAAACCGCGAGTTCAACGTGCCCGCCAAACTGAAAGAACTGATACTGAACAAAGACTTCGGACGCTATGCCTTGCCCAACGGCGACATGCCCGTTTGCTTCCTCAGCACCAACGACATTACCGGCGGCAACTCCGGCAGCCCGGTGCTGAACGCCAACGGCGAACTGATAGGCTGCGCATTCGACGGCAACTGGGAGTCGCTGAGCGGCGACATCAGCTTCGACAACAACCTGCAACGTTGCATCAACCTCGACATTCGCTACGTGCTGTTCATCCTCGAAAAGCTGGGCGGATGCGAACATCTGATAAAGGAAATGAACATAATAGAGTAGTCTGACTACCTGCGGAGAGATGGCTCTCATACTAAGCCCAATTCACTATACGACTGAGCCTATTTCAGTCGTATAGTGAAATAGGTTCAGTCGTATACTTAGACTATTTCAGTCGTATACTTAGATACCCCCCTCGCAGAGCTATCTCTAACGCACTTTTTATGCACTTCCAACACACTTCGAATGCACCTCTAATGACTTATATATGAGACGATTTTTATTATCACTATTCATTACATCCGCAGGGCTGCTTGCCCGCGCCGACGAAGGCATGTGGATGCTGACCGACCTGCAAAAGCAGAACGAGGTCGCCATGACGGAACTGGGATTGCTCATACCCGTCAACCAGATTTATAACCCCGATGGCATTGCCCTGAAAGATGCCGTAATCCACTTCGGTGGCGGCTGCACCGGCGAAGTCATCTCCGCCGAAGGCCTGGTACTGACTAACCATCACTGCGGTTACGGCTCCATCCAGCAACACAGTACGGTGGAGCACGATTATCTCACGAATGGTTTCTGGGCTATGAACCGCCAGGAAGAACTTCCCTGCAAAGGACTCACCGTGACCTACATCGACGAGATACTGGACGTCACCGACTACGTCAACCAACAGTTAAAGATAGACCCCGACCCGAACGGTACGAACTATCTATCGCCCAGGTATCTGGCAGAAGTGTCCGAACGTTTCTCCTCCGAGCAAGGCATCGCCCTGACTCCCGGACGCAAGCTGGAACTGAAAGCCTTCTACGGCGGAAACCGCTATTACCTCTTTATAAAGACCACGTACAGCGACATACGCATGGTAGGCGCGCCTCCCTCGTCCATCGGCAAGTTTGGCGCCGACACCGACAACTGGATGTGGCCACGTCAGACGGGCGACTTCTCCCTGTTCCGCATCTATGCCGACAAGGACGGGAATCCGGCAGGCTACTCCAGGGACAACGTCCCCCTGAAAGTGAAGAAACACCTCACCATCAGCCTTGCCGGATATAAGGAAGGCGATTTCACGTTCGTCATGGGCTTCCCCGGACGCAACTGGCGCTATATGATTTCCGACGAAGTGGAGGAGCGTATGGAGACCACCAACTTTATGCGTCACCACGTACGCGGCGTTCGCCAGGAAGCGCTGATGGAAGAGATGCAGAAAGACCCTGCCGTGCGCATCCACTACGCCAGCAAGTACGCATCGTCTGCCAACTACTGGAAAAACGCCATCGGTATGAACGAAGGACTTGTCCGCCTCAAGGTACTCGACACTAAGCGCGCGCAACAGGAACAACTCCTTGCCTGCGGCCGCGAACAGGGCGATGATTCTTATCAGAAGGCATTCGACCGGATACGCGACATCGTCCGCCACCGCCGCCCTGCGCTTTATCATCAGCAAGCCATTCAGGAGGCGCTGGTCACCGGGCTTGACTTTATGCGCATCCCCAACACCGCCACCATGCTGACTGCTCTGAAGAGCAAAGACAAAGTCCGCATCCAGTCTGCCACCGACAGCCTGAAAGTGGTTGCCGACAGATACTTCGCCTCCGTCCCCTTCCCCGAAGTGGAGCGCATCGTTGCCAAGAAAATGTTGCAGACTTACATGAAGTACATTCCGGCAGAACAGCGCATCAGCATCTTCGAAGTCATCGACAAACGCTTCAAAGGCAATAGTGACGCTTTCGTGGATGCTTGCTTCGACTATTCCGTCTTCGGGAAAAAGGAGAATTTCGAGAAGTTCATCCGCAAGCCCGGCTCCTACAAGCTGGCCTTCGACTGGATGATACTCCTCAAGCACTCCATCACCGACGGATTGCTGCAAACGGCCCTCGCCATGACAGACGCCAACAAGAACTACAATGCCGCGCACAAAGTTTGGGTGAAAGGCATGACAGACATGAAACAGAGTGCAGGCACTCCCATTTATCCGGATGCAAACTCCACCCTGCGCCTCACGTATGGCAAAGTATTGCCTTACGAACCGGCGGATGGTGTGGAGTACAGTTACTACACCACCCTCAAAGGTGCCATGGAGAAGGAAGACCCCAATAACTGGGAGTTTGTGGTTCCTGCCAAGCTGAAGCAACTGTATCAGTCCAAGGACTTCGGGCGCTATGCCATGCCCAACGGCGAGATGCCCATCTGCTTCATTGTGAACACGGATAATACGGGTGGTAACTCCGGCAGTCCGGTGTTCAACGCCAAGGGCGAACTGATAGGTACAGCCTTCGACCGCAACTACGAGGGACTCACGGGAGATATTGCTTTCCGCCCGTCTTCACAGCGTGCCGCTTGCGTGGATATCCGCTATACATTATTTATTATAGAAAAGTATGCCGGGGCGTCGCACATTATCAAGGAGTTGACGATTGCGGAGTAAGCCGGTAGCCAGTAGCGCGTGAACAAAACATACAGTAATATGTTTCTATCTACAGATAGTGTTTCAATATAAACAAAAGAATTTATAGTAATAACAGAAAGGAAAAAGTTATGGAAAAATTTGAAGAACTTATACAATCAGAAAAGCCCGTTTTAGTAGACTTCTTTGCCACATGGTGTAATCCCTGTAAGGCTATGCATCCGGTACTGGAAGCATTGAAGGAGCAAATAGGTGAAACTGCACGTATCGTAAAAATAGACATAGACCAGCATGATGAACTGGCTGTCAAATATCGCATACAGGCTGTGCCGACATTCATTGTATTCAAAAAGGGTGAGGCTGTTTGGCGTCATTCCGGAGTTATCAAAGGCAGTGAACTGCAAACTGTCATCGAACAAAATTCATAAAAACAAAGAAATGAAGAAAATAGTGACATGCACAGTCCTGATTCTTGCAAGCATACTCACATTTGCTTGCAAGGATGGGGCTAAAACATCACCGAACGAAGCCAAAACACAGCTCAATGACTCTGAACAAAAAGAAGCCGAAAGCGGTGAAGTTATCGTAATGAACAAGGATATGTTCATCAAGGACATATTCGATTACGAGAAATCCCAGGAGTGGAAATACAAAGGTGACAAACCTGCTATCATTGACCTGTATGCCGACTGGTGTGGTCCTTGCCGTATGACAGCTCCCATCATGAAAGAGTTGGCAAAGGAGTATGCCGGCAAAATCATAATCTACAAGGTGAATGTGGACAAGGAACGCGAACTTGCCGCTTTATTCAATGCAACCAGTATTCCTCTTTTCGTATTCCTCCCGATGGAAGGAGAACCACAGCTTTTCCGTGGAGCAGCCGATAAGGCTACTTACAAGAAGGTGATTGAGGAGTTTCTGTTGAAGAAAGAATAGTGTTTTGAATTTTGAATTATGAATTTTGAATTTTGAATGGCTGCGCAATCATGCTGCATAGCCATTCATAATTCATAATTCAAAATTCATAATTCAAAACATCTTTCCACTGATTATCGTGTAACTCCGTGACAGTGCGATAACCGGACGCTTGCAGGGCTGCCAAAGCTTGCGGGCGTCCGTTGTTTATACGCTCCGGATAGTGGGAATCGCTGTTCACCTGTACGCGGATACCTTTCTCAAGCAAGGTATGGAAATAGCGTTCATCGGGATAGAAAACACCTAACTCAAGATAGGCTTTTGTGTTGACTTCCACGATATATCCCTTCCGGGCAATAGCGTCGAAATACTTCTGTATCAAGGCATCATACCAAGGCTCGTCAAGCAGTCCTGAACGGTAGGCGGTAACATTGTAATGTATCTTGTCGGCATGGCCTACGATATCAAAACCACCCAGCTCGACCATGCGCATCAAACGCTCGTAATAAAGATGCACTACCCTTACGATATCACCACCGAATTCTTTGTCTACAACAGTGCGGAATTTATCCGCCGAGACATCTATATCCACCACTTCCCCTTTGTCATTGTAAAGCAGGTGCACCGAACCGATACGGTAATCCAACGGCAGTTCACGGAAACAGGCAACGGACGGGTTGCTTTCTTCATTCAGATAATCAATCTCCAGACCGATATACAGTTCTATCTGCCCGGCATATTTAGCTTTCAGACGGTGAAACTCAGCCAGATAGTCGTTCATGGAATCCCACTCCATCGTCCATGCGGTAGAAAATGGCAACGGGGCATGTGAAGAAAAACCGTATGACGTAAAGCCCTTGCTCACGGCAAAGCGGACAAAGTCTTCCATATTGGCGCGTCCGTCACAGTACAGACTATGACTATGATAATTAGTTAAATTTCCGGTACCCGTCATCTCAATTCTTTCATTATTAATTCTTTCATTATTAATTTCGAACTTCAGTTCGATTCTAT
Organism: Bacteroides sp. UBA939; assembly: GCF_002293435.1. Classification (GTDB taxonomy): domain Bacteria; phylum Bacteroidota; class Bacteroidia; order Bacteroidales; family Bacteroidaceae; genus Bacteroides. The sequence continues at coordinate 12,388 of NZ_DBDF01000150.1, forward strand.
TTCACTGAGTTCCAGCCAGCGCATGGTCTTTTCGTCAATCATATCCGTAACTTCGGGCAAACGTTTCGACTTCGCTGTCAACTCTTCTACAGATAAAGTTCCACTGCACAAGGCTGTTTCGATGGTTTTCTTTTCTTCTTCCAGAGCTGCAATCTCCTCCTCCAACTGCTCAAACTCCCTTCTCTCCTTGAAAGACATCCGGCGTTTCTCATTCAGGCGTATCCTGGCGGTTTTGTCTTCCTGCGGTTTAGCAGCTTCCTTCTCTTTTTCCTTTTCCTGACGGTCTTTTTCATCTTTCCAATCACGATACTGGGTGTAGTTTCCGGGGAAGTCGCGAATATCCGCCTCACCGTTGAACACCAGCAAGTGGTCTACCACTTTGTCCATAAAATAACGGTCGTGGCTCACAACCATTACACAACCCTTGAAGTTCTGCAAGTATTCTTCCAGCACATTCAGCGTGATGATATCCAGGTCGTTGGTAGGCTCATCCAATACAAGGAAATTGGGGTTACGCATCAGCACCGTACACAGATACAGGCGGCGGCGCTCTCCGCCACTTAGCTTATACACATAGCTGTGCTGGGTTTCGGGAGTAAAGAGGAAATGTTGCAGGAATTGGGAGGCAGTCAGCTTCTTGCCGTTACCCAGTTCTATGACTTCAGCGATATCCTGCACAACATCAATCACCTTCATCTGCTCATCAAATTGCAGACCATCCTGCGAGTAATAGCCAAAGCGCACGGTTTCACCGATATCAATCGTTCCGCTATCCGCCTTCTGCTCTCCTATCAGGATTTTGATAAAGGTAGATTTACCCGTACCATTATTCCCCACAATACCCATCTTCTCGTAACGGGCAAAGATATAGGAGAAATCTTCCAGTATCTTCAGGTCGCCGAATGATTTGTACAGATGGTCTGCCTCGAATATTTTGCTACCTATGTAGGATGCTTTCACATCCAGTTTTACGCTGTCATTGTTAAAGCGCTGCTTGGCTACCTTCTCCAATTCATAGAAAGCCTCTTCCCGATAACGCGCTTTATGACCACGCGCCTGGGGCATACGGCGCATCCATTCCAGTTCGGTGCGATACAGGTTGTTGGCACGGGTTATTTCAACATTCGTAGCATCAATCCGCTCCTGCCGTTTCTCCAGATAATAACTGTAGTTTCCTTTATATTGATAAATCTGACGGTTGTCTATTTCAATGATTTCGGTGCAGACACGGTCGAGGAAGTAGCGGTCGTGCGTCACCATAAGCAGGCTGAGGTTCGTGCGACGCAGATACTCCTCCAACCATTCGGTCATGTCGAGGTCGAGGTGGTTGGTCGGTTCATCCAATATCAGCAAGTCCGGCTCGGTGATGAGAGTATTGGCAAGTGCCACACGTTTCAGTTGCCCGCCGGAAAGGTGTTTCACCGGTTGGTCGAAGTTACGTATCTTCAATTGCGAAAGGATTTGCTTGGCTTTTTGCTCATAGTCCCACGCTTTCTCATGTTCCATGCGTACCAGTATTTCGTCCAGTCCGGGATGGCCTTCCGTCTCCATGCAACGCTCGTATTCCTTAATCAGTTCCACCGTGCTGTTGCCATGATGGAAGCAGGCCTCCAGAACTGTCAGTTCCTCCGGATATCGCGGGTCTTGTTCCAGATATCCCACTCTGAGGTCACGACGGAAAGAAATAGTTCCGTTATCATAACCTTCCTTTCCGGCAATGATATCCAACAAGGTAGTTTTGCCGCTACCGTTCTTGGCAATCAATCCGATACGTTGCCCTTCGGCTATACCGAAAGAAGCATTTTCAAGCAAAACCAAGTCACCGAATGACTTAGTCAGATTCTCTATTTGAAGATAACTTATCACACTTAAGAGTTATAAATTTAAGTTTCGCATGTTGTTCGTAATCAGTAGTAACTCTATTCTCCTCCTGGGAGGAGGAGTACCCCGTAAGGGGGGAGGTGGTAGGTGAAAGAATTCCTTAGAGTTATGATTAATAGGCATTTGTTTTACCTACCACCTCCCCCCT
>NZ_DBDF01000075.1:0-7611 GCF_002293435.1 Bacteroides sp. UBA939
AGGAGAATAGAGATAGTCTTGTTAATCACTTACTACTTACTATTAACCCCTAATCACTTACCACTTACTATTAATCACTAATCACTTACTACTTATCACTAACCCCTAACCACTAAACATCACTTACTAATCACTAAACATTAATCACTAATCACTAACCACCCCCCTTCTTCCTCCTCAAGAAATCCGTCGGACTCTCCCCAAACTGCTCCCTGTAGCATTTCGTAAAATAGGAAGGAGAAGAGAAACCAACTTCATAAGCTATTTCCGCAATCGTCATATCGGAAGAAGCAAGCAGAGAGGTCGCCTTCTTGAGGCGTGCCTGACGCAACAACTCATTCGGCGCATAGTTGGTAAGCGACTTCAGCTTACGGTAAAGTTGCACGCGACTCAGCCCCATATCCTTGCCCAAGTCCTCTACATTCAGTTCCGGATCTCTCATCTTCCCTTCCACAAGAGCCTTGAAACGGGAAACGAAATCCTTGTCCATATCACTGATACTCTCCTTTGCCAACGTCTGGTTATCGCCGAAGAACTGGCGAAGCTGGCGACGGGAATCTATCAGATTACGAATGCGCGACAGAAGCAACTGCGAATTGAAAGGCTTGGAGATATAAGAGTCCGCACCACCATTGTATCCCTGGATGCGCTGCTCGTCGAGCGAACAGGCGGTGAGAAGGATAACAGGAATATGACAGGTCTGCAATTCCGTTTTCAGACGGCGGCAACATTCCACACCGTCCATGCCGGGCATCATTACATCAGAGATAATCACATCGGGAACATACTTCATGGCGAGGCGTATGCCGGTAGACGCTTCCGGGGCATCCAGTACATGATAGTCCCCGACAAGTAACGTTCTCACATAGTGGCGGATATCGGTGTTATCGTCAATAATCAACACTGTGGGGCGGCCTATTATTCCCGGTTCTTCATCGTCCACCGATAGTTCACTATCCATTAAAGTAGAGGAAAGTTCAGCCTTTCCGGGTGGCGTTGTTCCTGCAACTTCGGCAGGCAACGCATCTACCGCAGAATGATATTGGGAGATACTCCGGACAGGAAGAAGAACGGTAAATGTCGTTCCTTTCTCAGATGTTGTTCCCTTCTCAGATATCGTTCCTTTCTCAGATGTCACCACCTTTTCAGACATTCCTTTCTCAAACGTCGTCCCCTTCTCATCACTCCGCACAGTAATCTGTCCGCCATGCATCTCTACAAAGGCGCGTACAAGAGCCAGCCCGATACCTGTGCCCGCCTGATGACCATCTATCTGATAGAAACGTTCAAAGATAGCATCCACCTCTTTGGAAGAGATGTAACTACCTGAATTAAAGACGGAAAAGCGGAAGTTTGTACCGTCAGCTTCCAGCTTCACGGCTATCTTTCCATTCTCGGGAGTGTACTTCACGGCGTTGGACAAGAGGTTGAAGTAGATGCGCTCCATCTTCTCGCAGTCTGCCATTATGTGGAAATCCGTGTCGGGCGTGGCATGGAAGGAGAAAGAAATATGCTTCTTCAGCAACGCCATGCGGAAGGAATCGTTCCAACTGCTGAAGCTGCCCAACAAATCGAGAGGTGCAGGATGAAACTCCATGCGCCCGTTCTCCACTTTACGAAAATCGAGTACCTGATTGACGAGGCGAAGGAGGATATTGACGTTCTTCTTCATCAGTTGCACCAACTGGTGGGAGTGTTCTCCGAGAGATTTGTCGGCAAGAAGCTGGTTGACAGGGTCGGCAATCAGCGTGAGCGGAGTGCGGAAATCGTGAGAGACGTTGGTGAAGAATACCAGCTTGGCATGGGTGGCGGCTTCCAGCTCATGAGAAAGTTGCTCCAACTGCTCCTTCTGCCGGATGAGTAACTCCTTCTGCTGAATGAGTTGTTCCTTCTGTTGAGTGAGTAGCTGCTTCTGCGCTTCCAGCTTCTCCTTCTGGCGGGAGAGTTCGCGGTTCAGCCGGTTCTTGGTGCGCAGTGAAATGTACACGGCAACCAGCAGACCGGCAACCAGCAAGAGCACCAACAAACTGCCGAACAACACTACCTGCTGCGTGGCATAGCGGTCAAGATAATGATTCATCTTCCCGTTCAGCGTCTCTATCTTCCCGTCGAGAGTACCGATATGCGTGGTCTGCATCTGCATAATCTGGGCGTTGGTGGCATCTACGACGGAGGTTCCCAAGATGGTTTCGCGCGGAAAGTCGCGTTTGTTCAGTATGTCCATTGCCATCTGTATCACGCGGTCGCCGCCGGTGGGATAAATAAACGTGGCATCCAGTTCCCCTTTCAGCACTTGCTCCACGCCGTAACCTTTGCCGGGCAGGGCATCCGTGCCTATGAAGTGCATCTCTTCCGCTCTGCTTTTCTGCCGGGCAACGGCGTAAGCGCCTGCCGCCATCCGGTCGTTCTGGGCATACACCACGTCTATCCGGGGGAAGCGTGCGAGCAACGTATCCATCTTCTGTTCTGCTTCGGAGCGTAGCCATCCGGCGTCTTCGCTTGCCAGAAGTTTAATGTCGGGATAAGGAGAAATGGCGGAGATGAATCCTTGATGGCGGTCTATGGCTGATGTGGAACCGGTGAGACCGGATATCTCCACAACATTACCTTGTCCGTGAAGCATATTGACGACGTAGCGTCCGATTGCTTTGCCTATTTCGTAGTTGTCGGCGCCGATGTAGGCGGTGTATTTATCGGAGAGTATCTTGCGGTCGAAGACGATGACGGGAATGCCTCGGTCGTATGCTTCTTCCACTACCGGGGTGATAGGGGCGGCTTCGTTGGGGGCAACCACAAGCAGGTCTACTCCTTCACGGATGAAGTTGCGGATGTCTTCCATCTGCCGGGCGTTGTCGTCCTTCGCGGTACGTATATGCACCTCCACTCCATCGTAGAAGAGGGCTTCGCGCAGCATTTCGTTATTCATCTGGTGGCGCCACTCGTCGTCACTGCACTGGGATACCCCGATACGGAAGCGGGACTCGTGACGGGTGCACGAGGTTGCCAGCGCGAAGAGGAAAAGCAAGGCAAGCGATAGGCGGACGTTGTATCTTCTCATTATCTTTTCCGTTGTTACAAATATCTCTATGGAGGCGTCAGAAGCTCAGCCCTTTTTCACGACCGTGGTTATACACATCTTCCAGTCCGTTGCCTGCGATGGTATAGAAATCGACTCCCATCTCTTTCAATTCACAGTCAGGCTTTATAAAGCGGATGGTGGAGTTATTGATACGGGCAGGCACTTCCTCTTCCGAAAAGAGGTCAAAAGTCACTTTCTCTTTTTCCGTGCAGATGCAGATTATCTCTTTGTATCCCAGTTCGGAAAGGGGAACTACGGGGCAAATGGAAGTGTAACTGCCGTCTATATACGGCTTTTTGTTGATAAATGCGGGGATGTTCCAGGCATGGAGCATACGGGTGCTGGCATAGGCCACTTCATCCAGATTCTCTTTGGTCAGCAGTTCAGTCCGCTCATCAGGGCGGGTATCGAACATCTGCAATTCAAGATTCTTGTTTTTCCATTCCGGATTATGTCTCAGGGCGTTTATCAGCAGCATTTGTCCCAGACGCTTGGCTCCGTCCGACTGGGTAACCAGAGCGGCTTCTTCGGTTTTCACCAGACTGGTTACCACCAGGAGGCGGGCGGCTTGCGGGTTCCACAAGTTGTTTTTGATTTCTGCCGACAGTTGCCGGATGGATTGCAGCATGGCGCCACTTTGGTTGCCTTCGGCTCGGCTCGTTGCATATCCGTCGCTCCACAAGGAAAGGTCTACTGCGCTCACTTTATGAAATGCCGCAAAAGCAGCTATCAAAACAGAAGAAGAACAGGCGGCATACGCTTTCACTCTTATTCCTCTCTCCTCAAAAGCCCTCAGTACGCCATGCGTAAACACGTTCTTATATCCGCCCGACATACAGCAAATAGCAATATTTTCCATGATTTTCAGGTATTTAGTGACGCAAATATAAAGATTATCAGAGGATTCGTTAGCTGTTTCTTTAAAAAAGAATAGGGTAGGGAGGTTTTTATAGAACTATTCTATTCTCAATCCTTAAGTCATAACCGGTATCATTCAGAAACTTGTCCATTCTTGCTTGATAGCCCGGTCTGACTATCCGAAAATTGCTATTTGCCATATATGCTTTCTTAACGTCGTATCGTTTAGATTCCGTTGTCTTCTCAAAATGGTTGATAGTAATACGAAGCTGTTCGTCCTTGTCTGATTTCCAGTTCTTATGAGTTGCTGTAGTTAATTCTACAAAAATAATGGTAGAATCGTATTCCAAAAGCCCATCGCTACATCTATCCTCTGTTTTACCATCAGGTTTGAATAGCTTAATGCAGTGATCTAAAGCAACAAATCTAACTTCCAACTGAGCGTCATTTACCACAACTGCAATCCATTTACTTCCATCAGTTTCATCAAGATATGCAGGTTTGTGTGGAGGCGGCTCGTCATCACAAAGACCAAAAGTTCTTTTCGTGGATATGTATTGATATTCTGAATCAAAGAAACTCATATTTTCTGCTTTAGTCTTTAATGTCTTTTTTGTTTTTCCGACTTCTTCCTCTTTAGCTCGCTCTTTCTTCTCCTTTGCACTCATAGCCGTTTCTGAATATCTAATAATTTAGCAAACAGTTCATTGCCTTCATCCAGTTTCTCATTCAATTTGTTTTCATCAGAAGGCAATCCATTATAAGTTTCGAGAGAAGCGATAGTGCCATCCTCTTCATTCAATTCATAAATTGACAGATTATCTGAATTCAGAGTTGAATTTAATGAAATAATTTCTCCTAATTCTGTTCTTAGATTATCTGATTGTATTCTTGAGTTTAGCGATTCTGCTTTAACAGATAAAGTCAAGTAACTAATCAGATAAGGGCTATGGGTTGTCAGGATTAGCTTGTTTCCAAGATTCATGTTGTTGAATTCTAATAAACTTTGTAACATCTTCCACTGTGAAGACGGGAATAGGTTTTGCTCCGGTTCTTCGACTATATTCACAAAAGAAGATTTGTTGAATTTTGAAGATAATGCAGAAAGTGCTACGGTGCGTTGTTCGTCGGTCAGGTTTTTATTATTCCATATATCCTGCACTCCTTTTTCAAAACGAAGTTTCTCTTTGCTACTCATCGTTTCTTTGCTTTCGCTTGTCTTTACCGACTTAGCCAAAAAACTGGAAACCAAATATAGTGGCACAAACGATTGAAAGCCACTTGCCGCCTCTGCTATTTCAAGCTTATAATCTTTTCCTCGCAAATAAAGATTATCATATTGCTTGTTATATTCAATATTGATATTATTGATTGGCAAAGAGAAGTCCTTCAAGCTGTTTTTCGCTTTTTCATATTCAGTATTGAAATCTCGCAAGGCGCCTGATAAGCGTAGCTCTCCGGCATCTTTAATATACGTTAGAAAATTCCTTTCGGCAGGCACATACATGATTTGAGGTAACGAGTAAGCTACATTCGAGATTTCTGTGATTACCATCGTTCCTTTTTCGTATTTTATGTGATAGGCGTCGCCTTGATATTCAACTATGGAATTTGGCTTAAGATATATGTCAGGTTTCTTTGTATCTGCAAATCCAAGCCTGTGATAGGGCAAAAATTGGCTTTTGAAGCGATTTGTACTTTTGCTTTCAAACCATTCTTTGTCATAATCACCACGGATTAACGCCTTCTCTATCCAAATAAAGGTAGAAATAAGTTTGGCTATCGTACTTTTCCCTGATCCTTGATTACCGACAAAAACTGTAACTTTGTTCACATCAAGCCATCCGTCATTCTCTTGATAACCGTCTTTGATAGGTCCAAAATTCTTAATCCTTATTTTACTCATATTCTTTATTCATTAAGACTGAAAATTCACAAGTATTATTCAATAAAATCTCTATTCTTTATTTGCCGGCAATAGTATATTGATTCTCCGGTATTTAGTGACGCAAATATAAAGATTATCAAAGGAATCGTTAGCTGTTTCTTTGAAAAAGAATAGGGTAGGAAGTTTTTTTAAGGTTCGGCGGATGGGGTAAATGCAGGTTGCACTATAATAATTGCTTTAGCTGTTCCGCATCGGGCAAGCCAATTGTCTTTGCAATACAATGATTTAAAACTCTCTGTTAATAATGCGAATCAGTAGTTAAAGGAGTCATCTCCGTACCAAGGCCGTGTCAAGTCCGTACCAACTCCGTACCTTCTCCGTATAAAGGTACCCTTAACCGAATTTGGTACGGACTTGGTACGGACTTGATACGGAGATGATAGTGTGTGATACAGCCTGCGTTATTCACAGTGCAGGAATTAGAGGAGTTTTAACTCCTGATTCGCATTATTAATAAATCATTGGAGCGTTTTTAAAGAATATGGCCCACGTTTTTTAAAAACGTGGGTAACGTTTATTAACAGCGTAAAAGAGGCTTCGCAATTCGTAATCTCACTCCTATACTTAGGGTATCTCACTATACGACTGAGGGTACCTCTGTATACGACCGAGATACCCTAAGTCGTATACTGAGATACCCCCCTTTCAGAATATGCCCTGAGAAGGTTTTTGAGTATTTTGGATGAGTTTTCAGCAAGCCCGGAGCCAAGTAAATTATCTTAATAAGTAACTCCAGCTTATTTCTGCCGTATCCTCTCCCTCAGCCCCTGCGGCAACTCCGGCATAGCCCCGCTCTGCGTACACACATACGCCGAAACCTCCACCGCCAGCCTGTGCGCCTCGGCAACCGGCATCCCGCTAAGTATGGCAGACGTGAAAGCCGCAGTAAACGAATCGCCCGCACCAACCGTATCGGCAACCGGAACCCGCGGCGTCTCCCGGAAAGACACAGTGCCCGGCGTAAACACATAACTCCCGTTTGTCCCGCAGGTCAGAATCAGCATCTTCAGGTTATACTCTGCCAGCAGCGTACGGCATTTATCCTGCAAGTCAGTACCCGGATAGCCGAAGATGCGGCTCACGGTGACCAACTCCTCGTCGTTGATTTTCAGAACGTTGCATCGGTGCATCGACTCGCACAGCACCTCCTTCGTATAGAATTCCTGGCGGAGATTGATATCGAATATCTTCAGTTGCCCCTCCACGTCGGGCATCGTGTCCAGAAAACGCCGGATGGTGGCACAGCTCACCGGACTGCGCTGCGCCAGCGAACCGAAACAAACGGCACGTGTGGAAAGCGCCAGACGCTTCAGCTCGTCCGTAAAGGGAATGTTATCCCAAGCCACGCCCTCCTTTATCTCATAACAGGGAACGCCCACGGCGTCAAGCGTAACCTGCACCGTACCCGTGGGATAATCCACCTGTTCTATCAGGCAAGCCAGCTTCTTGCCGGCAAACACATCCAGTATCTCCTGCCCGTCGGCATCACGCCCTACTGCGCTCACCACGCGGCTATCAAAGCCGAACTGTGAAACATGGTACGCAAAATTGGCAGGCGCACCGCCTATTTTCTTTCCTTCGGGCAGCACATCCCAGAGTGCCTCGCCCATTCCTACAATGATTTTGTTCATGATATTTACGATTTATTCAAGCTCCGCAAGTTATCTGTATATTAACTCAAATTCCGCATGTCATCTGTATGTTCAGAAGTATCTCTATTAGCTTC
>NZ_DBDF01000075.1:7625-21836 GCF_002293435.1 Bacteroides sp. UBA939
GAGGAGAATAGAGATAGTTTTGACTTTCAACACAGCTTCATACCCGGTACACTTTTGATTATCATTCATATAAGAAACTTGCGAAACATCAGTTTATGAATTAACGGAAACCCTGTTCTTGATTCTCAACGTATAGTACAACAGATAGAGCACGCCAACCGTCATAACAGCCACCGCACCGCTCTGTCCCACTGCATCGCTCGCCAGTCCCATTGCCAACGGGAACACCGTTCCGCCGAAAAGCCCCATAATCATCAGCCCGGAGACTTCGTTCTTCTTGCCCGGCATATACAGCAACGCCTGCGAGAAGACAATCGGGAAGATATTAGAGTTACCGAAGCCTATCAGCGCAATGCAAATGTAAATCGCCGTCTGTGAATGGAAAGCGAAAAGCCCCACCATCGCAATCAGCATCAGGCAGCTACTGATGGCAAAGAACGACCGTGCATTCATCTTCCGCAGAATAAAAGACCCCGTGAAGCAGCCCGCCGTACGGAAAATAAAGTAGAGACTTGTGGAGAACGCAGCCTCGTCCAGTCCCATGCCCAGACGTTCCATCAGAATCTTGGGAGCCGTAGTGTTGGTGCCCACGTCAATTCCTACGTGGCACATGATGCCGATGAAGGAAAGCAAAACGAACGGTTTGCCCAGCAACGCCAGGCACTGGCCGAATGTAGAGGGCTGTCCTTCTTCTTTTTCTTCCTCGATATGCGTCCGTCCCAACCACAGAACGGCAATCACAGCCACTACCATATATATAGGGAACAGCACCCGCCAGCCCAGGTCGAAGGATGGGATAGCCTGCGTAGCTCCCCACATGGCGATGTAAGGTGCAAGGAACGAGGCGATAGCCTTCACAAACTGTCCGAAGGTGAGGCTGCTTGCCAGCCGGTCGCCTCTGACGATATTGGAGAGCAACGGGTTCAGTGAAGTCTGCATCAGTGCGTTGCCAATGCCCAGCAGTGAGAAGGAGAGCAGCATCAACGTATATCCATCGCCGAAAACAGGCAATAGCAGCGAGGCGAACGTCACCGCCAGACTAAGGAGTACTGTCTTTCTCTGTCCGATGCGGTTCATCAACATGCCGGTTGGCACGGAGAAGATGAGGAACCAGAAGAAGACCAGCGAGGGGAAGATGTTAGCCTGCGAGTCTGTCAGACCCAGGTCGGCTTTCACGTAATTGGAGGCGATGCCTACCAAATCTACAAATCCCATGGCGAAGAAACAGAGCATCACTGGGATGAGCTTGGATAATGAGGTATTAGAATTCATTGTTTTATGATATTAGTTTGTTTGAATGGTTATTAAATGGTGTGGTCTAAACACAGAGGCACTTCTTTTCCGCATCGGGCACATATTCTCTTCCTGATTGGGGATAACATAGCGCAGCATTAAAATCCGCGTNNCATCCGCGTTATCCGCGTCTAAGAAATCGCTTACATTGCGCAGCTACCTGAGTCGATAAACTTCGAAGTCACTTACCGCATAACTCCCACCTTTAGCATAGAAGCTGATACGGTTATAAGCCTCCGAAGGAAATACGAGGTTCGTCATTGCCACGCGCCCGTCATCACCGAATATCTCGATACCGGACTTATCTACGAAAATACGCAGCCTCATCTCAGTATTACCCTCCACCGGAGCAAACGTCACCGCCGGGAAGTCCGGACTGAACGATACAATCCCGCTCTTAGTACGGTCCATAGCCAACCTCTTCTCCACCAGATTATAATAGATATCCACTTTCTCTCCTTTAGAATTGAACAGTTGGAAACCAATCACCTCCGCATTCCTGTTCCTGATAGTCATTTCCATTTCATACGTACCGGTATTGCCGGCCAGAAGCTTGTCTATATTATATGCACGGTCTACTTTGAAAGAACGCTTCTTCTCCGCCTTTCCGCGCAGTGTCAGGAGTTCACGCGAAGGAGAAGATTTCAGATACACCTCCCCATCCGATACGTAAAGACTCAAGTCGCGTGGAACGGAATTGCCGCTACGATACTGCATGGTAGGCACATTGTTGGCATACTGCCAGTTGCTCATCCACGCCAGGGCAATGTGCCGTCCTTCGGGAGCATTGCTCCAGGTTACGGTGGCATAATGGTCTTTTCCCCAGTCCATCCACTTCGTGGTTTGCGGAGATTCGTTGACGAAAGTCTTTCCGTCGAATGTTCCTACAAAGTACTGGGTGGCGCTACCGCCCGAAGGTCCTCCGGGATTGATGTTGCATATCAATACCCACTTCTTCAGTTCAGTGCCTTCAACAGGTAGTTCCACCAAGTCGGGACACTCCCACACACCGCCATGAGCGCCCTGACCTTCGCCGAAGCTGCTTTCATACGTCCAGTCCTTCAGGTTGGCGGAAGAGTAGAACTGCATTTCCTGTCCCACGGCAAGCACCATAATCCACTTGCCGGTGGCCTCGTGACGGAATACCTTCGGGTCGCGGAAGTCTCGTTGGGTAGAAGTCAGTATCGGATTGCGTGCATACTTCCTGAACGTTTTCCCGTTGTCCAGACTGTAAGCCATGCTCTGCACCTGGCGGTCGCTTGCCGAAGTATAGAAAGCGATGATGGCTCCGGCGCCAAACCCTGCCGTGTTATCCTCATCCACCACGCATGAACCGCTGAATATAGTACCCAGCGCATCCGGCGCAATGGCTACCGGTTGGTGCTCCCAGGAAACGAGGTCGGCGCTGGTGGCATGTCCCCAGTGCATGTTTCCCCACACGGAGCCGTAAGGGTTGTATTGATAAAACAGATGGTACACGCCATCCTTGTAGACCATTCCGTTCGGGTCGTTCATCCACCCGTATTGGGGAGTGAAGTGATAAAGCGGACGGAACTCTTCACGATTGCCTGCGTCGAAGCTATCGGAAAGCTTCATCTCATTCCAGCAAACAGCCGTGTCGGGGATGGACTGGATGCTGAAGGAAAGTGATTTACCATCAAATCCGGACAGGTCTACCGGCACAAAATAATCTACCTTATTTATAGCCAGACGCACGTTCATCTCGCACACCACGCCATTGTCGACAATCATACGGAGCCTGACTTCCGGAGAAGCTTCTTCTACGGGGAGCAACAGGAATTTCTTTTGTTCCTCAATCCGGATAATACTCTGGCCTTCGCCTAAATGTTGAATCACGAAAGGGGGATTGATGGCTTGGCAGGAGAATACCATAAACATGGTTCCGCCTACAAATAAAGCAACCAATTGCTTTATTCTCCGCCACTCTTTTCTTAAATATTTCATATTCTTAATATTGTTATGTAAATCAGTAAGTACTTCGTTGCAGATATTTGATATTATAAATGAGAATTTAGTTTGAACACAGAGAGACTTTTTTTGATAGAACACAGAGGCACAGAGACACAGAGTTTTATTTTTCTTTTAAGAAGAGAACAATAAACAAGAGTACACAGAGAGGGCGACTGCGTCGCAAAGAAAAAACTCTGTGTCTCTGTGTCTCTGTGTTGATCAAAAAAAGTCTCTGTGTTAATCAAACAAAGCCTTCTCACTATGCGTCAACCCGCTTCCTTGTACGCGGACTATGCAGTTCCCTCTGACGGGAGAAGACACCGTTCCACTGGAATCCGTCAACTTGCAATGCCACAGCAACCGTCCGGAGAAATCATAAAAGGATAGCAATGCATTGGCGGGCACATTCTCATACTTCAGGTATGTACCCTGCGCCATCAGACGAACCGAATCATTGCCCGCCGGCCTGTTAATGCCACTCACCATTCCTCCTTCCGGATTCAGTTTCCATGCCTCCACCAGTTCAAAGTCCGTCGCATCAGCCTCACTGTACAGTTCCAGTCCGGCAGCACCGGCATCCGAAGGGAACAACCGGACGGAAGACGCCCACTTATCATTCACAAATATATCGAGGATTGAATGGTCGAAATAAAGATGCAACTTCATGCTACTGCCCTGTGCCGGTCTCTCCGGCAGTTCGGCAACGTACAGTCCGTCAAAGACGCCTTCATCGTTCTTCATACGTTCCACGGAACGGGCATCCACCACCACCCGGTTAAGGGGAGCGTCATAATATACCTTTACCGCCGCCCCGCTGATTCCCTTCAACAGATTAAAACCAACCCGTGCCGTCGCCTTTACCTTAAACCGTGCCTGAGCTTCCAGACATCTGCCGTTTACCCGGGAAAGTTCCTCTGTACCGTTCAACGTAAAGTTGCTTCTACTGTATGCCTCCTCCGTACGCATGTCAACCAGACCCGCATAAGGCTTCTGAACTAACCTGTTGTCAGTATCCAAAGATATCTCGCGAGGCAAACTGAACGTATGCGCCCAACCCAAAGAGTAATTAACCGCCGAACGCAGTTTATCAGGCACAATGCCGATGGCTACATATTTCCCGTCGCCTATGCCATGCAATGATGGAGACAACAAGCCATATCCTTCACCATTCATCCCTGTGAGTTCCAAGTCATTGGGTTCATTCACGAAAGCGGGTAGCGGTGCAAATGTTCCGTCACCGGAGATTGTGCCTACCCGGTACACAGCCTTCACACCCCGGCGGATACCCAACGGAGTTGCCATGAACAGCCATTTGCCGTCATTCATCGGAACAATTACGGGCATTTCCCAGAACGTTCCGTCAACAGCAGCGCTGCGCCCTTTGAAGAAGATGCTTCCGTCATTGCTCCACGCACCCGTATCCCGGTTATAGCGATGCAGCGTTGCCGCCCCGATGCCATCCTTGCTTGTACCCACAATCATATAATACTGCCCGTTGCAGGCAAACATATACGGGTCACGGAAGTCATCACTCAATCCTGCGGGTCTGCCCGGAACAATGGGATTGCGCACGTCTTTAGTCCACTGCAACAGAGCGTCATCCGCCGGGGAAGCCTGCGCTATAGTGGCCTTGGCATTATCTACAGCCGTATAGAACAACGCAGGTTTTCCATCCGTCAGCACCGCGTCACTGAACACACAGCCCGACCAGCAGCCTTTCCAGTCGTAACTTTCCGAAGGAGCCAGCGCAATCACCTCTTCCTGCCAGTTGTACAGGTTCTCGCTGGTGATATGCCCCCAGTGCAAACGTCCCCAGTAAGGGCCATTCGCATTTTTCTGGAAGAACAGATGATACTTGCCGCCGTGGTAGATTAATCCGTGAGGTTCGTTCGTCCAGTTTGCCGCCGGCATGCCGTGATAAACCGGGCGATAGATATCGTCTGCAAAACGTGTCTTGGGAATGGACAAGTCGGCGCTGTTGGCAGGCTCTTTATATCCCAGTTCCGCTCCTGCCAGCGCATTGGCATAAATCCGGATATCGTCAATCAGTCCATTGAATGTATTCAGATTGAAAGGCCCGCTCTTCTCATCCTTCATGGATTTGCCTATCATGAAGAGGCTTTCGCCTACGTTGATATCTCCGGTCATATTCAGGTTCATAGAGCCTACTAACTCGGCATTCCTGTATAGCCGCACTTCTTTGGAAGCAACGTCAATTACGCCTGCCAGGTGATTCCAGACGTATTTCTCCAGCTTCACGCCCGCCTTGCAGGATACTTTCCAGCCATTCAGATAAAAATCAAAGGAATAATCGCCTTGTGAACTCAGCAGGAAGGCGAAACCGCTTTTCCTGTCCTCGTCCATATTTCCCGCCAGACAGGTGGAGGTGTTGACGGCTTCATCGTTGTTCATCATCGGATAGGTTTCCGCGCTGCACCACAGGGTGAAGGTCAACGCCTGTTTATTCAGGTTCTCGGGTTGAATACCTGCGGCGATACAGGTGGAGTACCCGTCCAGGCGCAAAGACTGCCCTTCTGCCCCCGGGATAGACTCCGGTGCAAAGTTGCTAATGACATCATAAGATGCGCCGCTCTTAATCTCTGTGACCCGGCCGTCCTTTACCTCCATTGGGAAATGGGTTACTAACTGGGCATAGGCAGTGTGCCCTCCTGTTGCGGCAAGGAAGAGAAGCAATGATACTCTTTTCAATAGCGATTGACCACATTCCATATTATATTGATTTTAAATGAGTGATATATTGATTGAACTTGCCTGATAGTAAGCCTCATCATGAAGCAGTCTTATAGCGGGGGAGGAATCAGTGGGTATGATTGGTACAATCAATGGGTATGATTGATACAATCAGTGCGTATGATTGTACCCTAAGGTCTATACCCATTCCGGTTCCGTCCGTACATCATGCAGGTTCATTCTATCGGTTAATGACGCTAATTTAGCAAATAAGTCAATATGTTCTGACTCATCAGCTCAATATTAGACTGATAGGGGTTAACTCCGCTATTCTGGTTCCATTCATAAGCCGCCAATCCGATAGCGATACACCGCCCCTTATATTCGGCAGTAGGACTGAATTCTACCATGCCGGCACAGCAGTAATCAGTAACATGTCCCCAGGTGGCGAGCACCACAGCGTTGTTTTCCGCCTCGAATGCCTTCACTACATTCTCCGCATCCGGATAGAGCGCCGGGAAACCATAAGCATTCAAATCCCACATGCAGTTGTGGTCTTCGCGCATACCGGGGCCAATCAACGGGAATGTATCAAAGCCAAATGGTGTAGCCTTAGACAGCCCGTTAAAGGCAGGGTGCGACTGATGGTCGTACTGCAAACCGATATTGGCATTAATCACCCAGATGTCATCGCCCGAACCACCGTCGCCATCGCCGTATATACCCGGGTTGCGATCTGCCGCGATGCGTTGCAGCGGCACCGTCAGTTGTGTGGCATGATTGCTCAGGAACAGGTTGCCGCCTTCCTTATAATAAGACCTGAGAGCAGCCAGGGCTTCATCGGAGATAAGCGGAGCGGGCAATCTGTCCCATCCGAATCCGATACCTATCCTGTCCAGATGTATCCAGATAACTGCAAATTCAGTCAAATCAATGGAGGCCAACATGTCCGGCGTTATAATTTCGCCATCCGGGTATTCTCTCTGGAACCAGCGGGCAGAAGCCTGCTCGTCGTCATCCTCAATAGAAGCCGCATCGTTATAGGCTATCAGATAGCCGACTTTACCCGTCGCAACTCCCTCTACCTTCACCCTGACGGTTTCTCCTGCGGACACACGGCCGTTTGCATACACCACCTTCACGGTATATGCCAGCTCCTTATTCAGCGCCACCCGCTCAAACGTATAAGAGGTAGCATTGCCTTCCACCGTAACGGGCGCATCATTGTTGCACTGCAACCTGACTCCCGAAACATCCGAACCGCCCGGAAGAGTCCACGACAGGCTGACATCCCGTCCATCTACATTATAAGCCAGATTACTTATTCTGTTTACATCCGGCACAGAATCATACTCCACATCGCTACAAGCTGCCAGTCCCGACAGCAGAAACATTATAATAGCATACAAATATGTTTTCATGACATTTACTCCATTAAAATTATTAATACCTTAATCATACAATCCACCCGAATTCTCTACCTCATCCTTCGGAACGGGCAGATAAATCTCGTTCTCACTGATAGTCCCATCCTGATAATAGGGTCGCAGTGTTTCTTCTTCGCGCATGTATTTATTGACAACCTGCACGGCTTCGCCCCAACGTACCAGGTCGAACCAGCGGTGACCTTCCAACGCAAGTTCCAACCGGCGCTCCATGCGCAAGGCTTTGCGGGCATACTCCTGAGTCCACCCCGTGGCAGGATAAGTCTCTATTTTATAGCTCACCCGTACCGGGTCTACATCAACCGGGGCATAACCGGCATCCACACTGCGCTTGGCTTTGGCACGGATATCATTGATAATAGTGCGCGCCCCGTCCGGGTTCTGGTTTGATTCAATCAAGGCTTCGGCTTTCCACAACAGAACGTCGGCATAGCGGATGATACTGTAATTCAGGCTTGAAGCTCCCCAGGGGAAGCCCTGTACCATATCCGCAGAAGCAGGGTCAATCATACCTTTCTTTCCGGAGTATTCACCATAGATATCGTAGGCGCGACACCACCTTTCATTGTACGTATGCCCACGGAACGGGATACCGATACGTCCGACCGTGAAGTCCAGTCGGGGGTCAACATTGCCTGTGTACGAAGCAGTCACGTTCACTTCATTGAAATTATCCGGATAAGGCAACCCGTTTTCATCGGTACGGAATGCATTTACCAGATTCTGGCTACCCAGGAAGAAATCGTCGCCACTGCCAAACAGGTTACCGTCCGAATAAGTGGTATTCAGCAGGTTGCCCCAGTTGATATGCGCATTATTGTTTGCCGTAGAAAACTGTATGGCCATAACCGACTCCTTCTGATTATTGAATTCTATCTTCGACATATCCAGATAGTTATCGTAAAGGGCATACTTGCTGCTGCCGATAACGTAATCGGCAAACTCTACCGTCTTCGCCCAGTCCCTGGTCTCCAAAGCAACCTTTGCCATATAAGCGGCAGCCACGTATTTATTGAAACGTCCTACCGACGGCTGATTCTCGGGAAGATTATCCCATGCAAACTGCAAGTCGTCTTTCAGTTTATCGAATATCTGTTCGCGGGTGAACTCTTTGTTGGTGACGGTAGAAGGGTCACTGTCTTCGGTGAGATAAGGAATGCGCTCGAAGATACGGATAAGGTCGAAGTAGAAGTGTGCGCGCAGCAACCGCAGTTCTGCCATCAGTTCATCTTTCTTCGCGATATTGGCATCTCTCACTGCATTCATAGCCTTGTGGATACGTGAGATGGCAAAATAATTGTTCTTCCACTTGTTCACCGCCGTCGGGTTGTCGCTTGTCAGGTTGGATATTTCGAGCTGATGTATGGAGGCTTCCATACTCACGCCTCCGCCGCCTTTATAGGCATCGTCCGAACGGACATCGAACACCCAGTTGGTAGCGGGCGCGGTGAAGGATTCGTTGTTACCGAAGAAGTGAGCTTCCAGTCCTGCGTAGGCAGCCGCCATGAGTCCTTCGATGGAGGCATCGTCTATTTGTCCGGAAGTGAATTGTCCGTAAGGTTTCTCGTCCAGAAGGTTGGTGCAGGAAGAAAAGGACATTGACACTCCACAGGTCAATATTAAAATTGCTATTTTATAATTGGGTTTCATGATATACTATGTTTTTGATTGTACTTATCAGAACTTTAGATTTAATCCCATAGAGAATGTACGGGCTATCGGGTAAGGAGCCGTATCAACACGGGCGCCATAGCCTCCCAACGGCAGTTCGGGGTCGAGTCCGGAATATCCGGTGATGGTAAACAGGTTCTCTACCTGTCCATAGATGCTTAATGCCGATGCGCCGAGCTTCTTTATCCACTTGCCGGGCAGGTCGTATTTCAGTTTCACGTATTTCAGTTTCAGGTACGAACCGTCTTCTACGTAGTAAGTGGACATGCGCCCTTCGTTATTGTTATCGACAACAGTGAGCGCCGGAACGGAGGCATGAGTATGGGTGGGCGTCCAGGCATCCAGTACGGATGTGCCGCGGTTGGTGCTTGTGCCGCCATAGGTCATAAAGTCGAGTTGACGCTTGGTGGTATTGTAGATGTCGAAGCCGAAATCTCCGGTAAAGAAGGCGCTCAGCGAGAAGCGTTTGTAGTTGAAGTCCAAGCTCAGACCCATTGAGAAGTCAGGGTTCGGGTCGCCTATCACGCATTGGTCTTCTTCGTTCACAATTCCGTTGCCGTCCATATCGCGGTACTTCAGCCGACCTACTCCTTTGCCTTGCTGGTCGGCGTAGTTTCTTACTTCGTCATCATTCTGGAAAATACCGTCGACTACATAGCCGTAATATACGCCCATCGGTTCACCTTCTATCAAGCGGTAGTCTCCGCCTATGAAGTTCACGAAGTTATTCAGTTTCTCCACTTTATTCTTATAGCGGGAGAGATTCAACATGCCGCCCCACGAGAAATCACCGTATTCGGGGCTGCGGTAATCGACCGTCACCTCAAAACCGTGGTTCTTCATCGAACCGGTATTCATCCACATCGCAGCATTCTCTCCAGCAACGGACAGGGTGGGCGGAATGGTCAGCATGTCTTTGGTGTTCTTGATGTAATAATCCAGGCTCACGTTCAATGAATTGCTCAGGAAGCCCAGGTCGATGCCGATATTGGTCTGGGTGGTGGTTTCCCACTTCAAACCGGGGTTACCGGAGGAGGATACGATGATACCTGCCAAGGTGTTATTGCCGGTACCGTTCAAATCGTAAGCGCCATTCCCTATGTCGTAACGGTAGGTGCTGTATGCGGCGTAATTGTTGTCGATGGCGGAGTTGCCCGTTTGTCCCCAGCCCAGACGTATTTTCGCATTGCTCAATATACCGGATTCGGGCATGAACGCTTCTTCGGAAAGTCTCCATGCAGCAGAGAAGGCAGGGAATATGCCCGAGTTATTGTCCTTATGCAAACGGGAAGTAGCGTCACGGCGAACCGTTGCCGACAACAGATAACGGTCTTTCCAGCTATAATCCGCCTTGGCAAACAGGGAGAACAGCGCCCATGCCGATTTCCCTCCGCCATTTGTCTGAACGCCTTCGCCGGCGTCAATCACCATGTAGTGGTCGTCTTCAAACTTATATGTATCCCTGTAAGCGGAAAGGCCTTCGTATTTATAAGATATGGCTTCCGTACCGGCTAACAGGGTTAACTTATGGTTGTTAAGCTCCAGATTATAGTTGGCGGTATTTGTCCAAGTCCACGTATTTCCCTGTCCGTAGGCGCGGGAAACGCTGTTGTTATCAGATGCCTGGATTTTACGCGCCAACGCCTGATTGAGGAACTGCACATGCTCGATACCGATATTGGTCTTGAGACTTAAGCCCTTAACCGGGAAAATCTCCAGATAGGCATTGCCGAAGATTCGCCAACTGTCCGTAGAGTTATCCCTGCCGTTGTATAGTTCGTGCACCGGGTTGGCGATGTCGGAACTTGCCAGCTCCAGCGGGTTGGTGAATCTTCCGTCACTGTCGCGCACCGGTATGGCGGGGTGTTGACGCATGGCGCCGTAGGGGATGCCGCGGTCGTCTTGCGTTGTATATCCCAGGTCGTTCCATTTGGCTATCATCAGATTCTCTCCTACGGATACGTACCTGGAAAGTTTATAAGAAGAATTCACGCGGGCGGAGAAGCGTTGGAAATAGGTATGATCCATCAAGCCATCCTGGTTTGTGTAGTTGGCAGAGAACATGACGGTTCCTTTCTCACTGCTGTTCATCACGCTGGCGGAGTAATTCTGAGTCCACGCCGAACGATAGATTGCATCCTGCCAGTCGGTGTTCGAGGCTCTGACTTTGCCGGCTCCGTCCAGATAGTCTTTCAGTACGGGAGAATCTCCATTGCCGTAGAACGGATGGCTCGGTCTTAAACCTGCATTCTTATTTGCCACCCAGTAGGCTTCTCCCCACTGCTGTGCGTTGAGCATTTCAAATTGTTTGGCAACAGTCTGGTAGCTGCCGGAGATGTCTACGTTTACCGACAGGCGGTTGCCTGCTCCCTTCTTCGTGGTGATAATGATAACACCGTTTGCGGCGCGCGAGCCATAGATGGATGCGGAAGATGCGTCCTTCAGTACCTGAATGGATTCAATGTCGCCGGCGTTCAGGGAGTTCATATTCTCTGTTGTAGGCACTCCGTCGATAATATAAAGAGGGTCGTTGCCGTTCATAGTGCTCATGCCGCGCACCCTGATTCTGGTTCCTCCGCCACCCGGTGCGGCATCCGTGCTGACTTGCACGCCGGTAACCTTTCCTTGCAGTGAATTCAACATATTGGGGTTGGATTCGCTTATCGGTTTCTTCATGTCAACCACGGAAACGGCTCCGGTAAGGTCTATCTTTCGTTGGGTTTGGTAGCCCACTACGACTACTTCTTCTATATTCTGCGTATCTTCTTCCATCAATACATTCAGGTTGGAAGCCGCATTCAGGGTTTGGGTGGTAAACCCGATGTAGGAGACGAGAATCTGTGCTTTCGCGTTGCGGACATTCAGTGTGAAACGTCCGTTGAGGTCTGTAATGACACCATTGTTTGTACCTTTCTCCATGACAGTGGCGCCAATGACCGGCTCATTGTCTGTTTTCGATACCACAGTACCTTTTACTTGAAATAGCTGAGCATAGGAAACGACGCTCACACATAGTAATAGTAGTAACATACTGCTCCTTAGAAAAATGTTCTTCGGCATATTTATCAGTTTTAAAGTTAATAATTCATTTTAATCAATCTGCGCAACGATTGTGAGCACAAAATAAGGGGATTAATTGATATACAAATAAAACATTTGTTTCTGAAACTCGCAAATTTGTTACGTGTGTAACAAAAGTAGCAGGTAATGTATCAAAAGTGTCAGCATGACAGATATTACTAAGAGTATAAGCTAATTATAATCGGTTCAGTATACGGGTGATTTATGATGAGTAAATAGGGGGAGCGTATTTGTGTGATTTTACGAATTGTGGATTGAACACAGAAACACAGGGTTTCTTTTCTTTGATTGAACACAGAGGTTTCTTATTTCTTTGCTGAACACAGAGACACGGAGACACAGAGGTTTATCTTTCTTTTAAGAAGAGAACAATAAATGAGAGTACACAGAGAGGGCGACTGCGTCGCAGAGAAAAGAAACTCTGTGTCTCTGTCCCTCTGTGTTCAATTAAAGAAAAAACTCTGTGTCTCCGTGTTCAAACATAAATCCTCATTTATAACGCATTGCCATAAAATGATTGCCATAAAGTGGCAATGCGATTACAGTCTCCCGATTAATCACCCAAAATCATACTCCGCCGCACACGCATAGCCTTCCTCGTACAAATCAGTCAGCTTGCGGATATCCCGTTCTATGCGGTCTACGACTATCGGCTTCTGCGGACGGATAACCGTAATCTCCCCTGCATCTTCCAGGCGTTCTACCAATGCCAACTGCTCGTTGTACACAAGGCTGCGACGGCTTAACGCTTCACGCAATTTCGGATACTTGCGGTAAAGAAAATAAGGGATGCGCACGTCTTTTGCCTCTTTGCGGTATCCACGGTTGCGGGTGAGTACTACCACGTTATGAGTAAAGCCCTCGCTCCGCGCACGCATCAGAGGGATGCTGTCTACGATGCCGCCATCAAGCATCGGCACTCCATCTACATAAGATATGGGGCAGACGAAAGGCAAACTGCTTGAAGCCCGTGCAATGTCAATCACACGGTTCTTGTCCCGCTTCTCCTCAAAATAATTCGCCTCACCCGTCAGGCAATTCGCAGTAACCATCTCGTAACGTTCCGGACTACCGAAGTACGCCTCATAGTTATATGGCAGAATATGTTCGGGGAACTCCCGGAATAGCAGGTCGAAATCCATAATATTACGCTTCTTCAGCAGATGCTTCAGGCCGATATACTGATATTTATCCAATAAATCAATGTTACTGTACTTGGCACGCCCCCGCTGACCGGACATATAGGACAGTCCGTTGCACGCCCCGGCGCTGACGCCAATGCTGTACGGAAAGCGGATGCCACGATCCATAAAACTGTCCAGCACACCGCAGGTAAATACTCCACGCATGCCGCCGCCTTCAAGAATCAGTCCCGTTTCGGGGGTAATATGTATCCTCTTCTTCATAATTACCTGAATTAACGGCCCAAAGATAGTTTATGTTTCTGAATTCAGCATTTCTTTACGTCAATAAATGATGAGAATCAGGAGTTAGAGGAGTTAACTCCCGATTCACATAGAATGTCGTTTTTTTACAATGATTGTATGAAGCGAAAGACGTACCTTTGCACAATTCACAATTAAAAGATTATAGATATGAAATTCAACAATGTAAGATTATTAGTCAAGGACTACAAAAAGTGCTTCAAGTTCTACACCGAGAAACTCGGATTAGAGCCTCTCTGGGGAGATGAAAACGGCTGTTACGCCTCGTTCAAAGTAGCCGATGGAATTGAAGGCTTTGCCCTGTTTGTATCCGATTATATGGCTCCCGCGGTTGGCAATGCCGATAAGGAACAGCCTGTGGGATACCGTGAAAAATCCTTGATATCCTTTGAAGTAGAGAATGTAGATAATGCTTATCAGCAGCTTCTGTCGAAAGGCATTGAATTCATCAACCAACCGACTGATATGCCCGATTGGGGAATGCGCACTGTCCACTTCCGCGACCCGGAAGACAACTTGATAGAGCTTTTTACACCGCTCCAGGTTCAGTAAAATAGAAACAGCCGTCATGCGGTGTCAAGAGTCTCGCAGGTTACTGGTAGTATCTCTATTCT
>NZ_DBDF01000141.1 GCF_002293435.1 Bacteroides sp. UBA939
ATTTTGATACTTTTGAGATGATGAAAATGCTGATTATCAGATGTCTGAGAAGAAAAAACCAACAAAAATATGCCGAAAATAAGTGAAAAATATTTTGGCGGGTCAAAGTTGGGTTAAAAGATATATAACATTTATGCCCCATATACTTATGTTTTTGCCAATAAAAACATAAAAAACGATCCGAATTATCGAATATAATTCACTATATTCGCACAATAAAATTGCATCTAAGAATGAAATGATTAAGGAGAAAAGCGACACTATCAGCAATGCTGTAGCAGAGTTGCAAAAGTTATTGACTAATATAGAGGAAGACTAACAGTATGGGAAATAATAAAATAACTATATCATTAGAGCAACAGTTTGGAGAAGTCCTAAACATTATTCTCCAACATAAAAGCCGTGCCACCGCAGCGGTCAATGAAGAGGTCTTGCTCACTGCTTGGCATGTGGGTGGATATGTATCGGCAAAACTGAAAAGTGAGGAATGGGGAAGCAAGGTCGTAACTCTATTGTCCGAATATATTCGTACCCATCGGCCTGATGTAAAAGGATATGGCAGGAGTAGTATCTATAATATGGTGAAGTTCTATGACGAGTATTCTTCAGAAACATTCCTTGCTACTGTCGAGAAGTATTTGAACACCGAATTTGTCCAACCAAGAATTGGACAAATTGAAATAAGTCAAATTTTACCACCATTAGAAAATTCTATGATTGTGCAGCCAAAAACTGCACAAATTGTCCAACCAGAAACTGGACAAATGCCTAAAGTGTTGGAATTAACCACAATGACCAATCACACGGTGATATTATCTCAATGCAAGAGCAATGAAGAAAGGATGTTCTATATCCTCTATGCCAATAAAGAGCATTTGGTAAAGCAAGAACTTCAACGTTGCATTGCCAATCAAACATACACGGAATTGCTAAGCAATAAAAAAAACATGTCGAAAGGGTTGCTTGAAGCATATCCCAATGCTCCGGTCATGTTCAAAGATACGCTATTTGTAGATTTCCTGAATTTGCCCAAAAAGCATAGTGAAACAAAGTTGAGAGATGGTTTGGTAGAACACATGAAGCAGTTTATTCTTGAACTTGGCAAAGATTTCATCTTCATGGATCAGGAGTATCGTCTCAATATCGGTGCATCTACATTTAAAGCTGATTTACTATTCTTCCATCGTGGCTTACAAGCATTGGTAGCTGTAGAACTGAAAAAGACAAAATTCCATCCGCGCGACCTCGGTCAGCTGGAGTTTTACTTGGAAGCTCTTGACCGTGATGTAAAGCGTTCTAACGAGAACCCATCTATCGGTATCATTCTTTGTCCCACGGCAGACCATGTGGTAGTGGAATATGCCATGAGCCGCAGTATGAGTCCAACCATGATAACCGAATACAAACGCATCCTCATTCCCCAAGAGCGTATGCAGCAACAGTTGAACGAATTTTGCAATCTATTTTTGAATAAAGACTGACAGACACATGGACACTAAGAAATTACGTCAAAAGATACTCGATCTTGCGATACACGGAAAACTTGTACCGCAAGACCTGAACGATGAGTCTGCATCAGTTCTCCTCGAACGAATCAAGGCTGAAAAAGAACGCCTGATAAAAGAGGGTAAAATCAAAAAGAGTAAGAAGTCAGCAAAAACTTCCGATACGCCCCATTATGAGCAGGTACCTTTTGAAATACCCAATTACTAGGTATTTCAAAAGGTTCCTGCTCATAATGGGGCATATGTATAGTAGACAATGAAACAACAGAAGGTGTATTATAATTTCTTATCACAACATATTGTGATAGTATTGTCAAAAATAAGCATATTCATTGTTTTGCAATGAAGGAAGGTTAATTTATGAAACTCATTGAGAATAATATGGCTTCTCTTTTCATATCGTTGAATCCCGCAGGTACAACTCACCTCATTATATTATTCCGGTACTGCGTCGGCGTAAGATTCGTGAGTTGCTTAAATGTACGGTTAAAATGGGTAATGGATTCGAATCCACACTCAACGGCTATTTGTGATATATCCATTCCTCCTACCTCCAACAGCTTGCAGGCATACCCCACTCGCATTTCCATAACATATTGCAAAAGAGTTTTTCCGGTATTCTCCTTAAAATAACGACAAAAGGCACTGGTGTTCATACTCGCCATTGAGGCTATCTCTTGCAGTCTGAGATTACGGGTATAGTTATTGTTAACGAAGGAAATGATTTTATCAATTCGCTTATTCCCCATAGCAGGAAACTTCCGGTAGTAATGCGGACTTGCCAGACTTCTTCTTTCAGAAGTAGTAGCCAGTTCCTGTAACAACTCCAGCAAGCCGCTTATCTGGTAGAAGCCGCTTAATAAAGGAAAGCCGGATATCAATTCACCTATCTTTGTGGTATTCTGCGACGGAAAGATGATGCCTCTTTCCGACTCTTCCAACAACATTTTAATTTGATGGAACTGCGGATAATGGTCAAAAGAATATTGCATGAAGTTCTGTTCAAACTGAATAATGGTTCCCTGTACACGTGAGGTAGTTTCCGCCGAACCATAAATATCATCGCTCCGCATGTAATGGGGCAGATTAGTACCAAACAATATCACATCACCTGCGGAGAACTTTTCAATGCAATCGCCCACAAAACATAACCCATGACTTTCTCTTACGCAAATAATCTCATACTGGCTATGAAAATGCCACGGATAGGTAAAACGATCATAATCGTAGCACCGCGCCTTAATCGGATTCGACTCCGATATAGGCAACTTTTCATTCATAATCGGTCGCCGCATATTCACATAATTCAATTCACATACAAATCTACACAAAAATATCGAACTGCAAGAAGCTGTTTTGAATTTACTTAGCAGTCGTCCTATCACTACCGGACAAAGCTGAAGAATATAAGCATATTCTCTTCTAAAAAGGCACATGCAAAGATCAGCATATATTCTGCAAAAATCCACTTATACCGAGATTACTTTTACACGTATATTTGCAGCCGATAATCAGTATAACTCATTAATACATAAACATTATGGAGAAAACTTGGAGATGGTTCGGCAAGAAAGATAAGATTACGCTCGACATGCTGCGTCAAATCGGTGTGGAAGGTATCGTTACCGCTTTGCACGATGTACCTAACGGAGAAATATGGACTAAAGAAGCCATCAATGATCTGAAAAAGTATATAGAATCTTATGGACTGCGCTGGTCTGTAGTGGAAAGTCTGCCCGTATGCGAAGCAATCAAATATGCCGGAACGGATCGTGACCAACTGATAGAGAACTACAAAGTCAGCTTGGCGAACTTGGGCAAGTGCGGTGTGAAAACGATATGTTATAACTTCATGCCTGTCATCGACTGGATACGCACGGACTTACAACATCCCTGGGCGGATGGAACTTCATCGCTCTATTTCGACCGTATCCGTTTCGCTTACTTCGACCTTCGCATTCTCCAACGTGAAGGAGCAGAAAAAGAATACTCGCCGGAAGAGTTGGCAAAAGTGGCTGAACTGGATAAGACAATCACCGAAGCTGAAAAAGACGAACTGATTGATACGATTATTGTAAAGACACAAGGTTTTGTAAACGGAAATATAAAAGAAGGAGACAAAAATCCGGTGAATATTTTCAGGAGTTTGTTGGCTTTATACAAAGGAATAGACCGTGACACCCTTCGTGAAAATATGCGTTATTTCCTTTCTGCGATTATGCCGGTATGTGAAGAATACGGCGTAAATATGTGCGTACATCCTGACGATCCTCCTTTCCAGGTATTGGGCCTGCCACGCATCGTTACGAATGAAGCAGATATTGCCTGGTTCCTGAATGCGGTCGATAATCCGCACAACGGACTGACTTTCTGCGCCGGTTCTCTCAGCGCAGGCGAGCATAATGATACGCGTGAATTGGCGAAGAAGTTTGCAAAACGCACCCACTTTGTTCACTTGCGCAGTACAGCAGCCATGCCCGGAGGTAATTTCATAGAAAGTTCCCATCTGGAAGGACGCGGGCATATCATTGACCTTATCCGCATCTTCGAGAAGGAAAATCCGGAACTGCCCATGCGCGTGGATCATGGACGAATGATGCTGGGAGATGAAGATAAAGGCTATAATCCCGGATACTCATTCCACGGACGCATGTTGGCATTGGCACAGGTGGAAGGAATGATGGCTGTGGTGCGGGATGAGTTAAAGGAGTGATTAGCGGTAAGTGATTAATGATAAGTGAATAATAAACAAGTGATTATATAAAAAGAACATTATGAACGAACAATTCAGTATTGCAGGCAAAGTAGCCGTCATCACCGGTGCAGGTGGTGTATTAGGCGGTAGCATCGCTAAATGCTTCATGCAACAAGGCGCCAAGGTAGTAGCCGTCGACATTCGTCAGGAACAATTAGACAAACGTGTGGAAGAACTGAGAATTTACGGTGAAGATGTGATCGGTATCGTTGGCAATGTGCTGGACATTGCCAGTCTCGAAAAACTGGCAGACGATATCGTTGCCAAATGGGGACGTGTGGATATTCTGCTTAATATTGCCGGAGGTAACATGCCGGGCGCTACCCTTTCCCCTGAGCAAAATTTCTATGACATGGATATTTCTTGCTGGGAAAAGGTAACCAACTTGAACATGAACGGAACAGTTTACCCGTCTTTGGTATTCAGCAAGATTATGGCAAAACAGGGTAAAGGCTGTATTGTCAACGTATCTTCCATGGCTGCATACAGTGCCATCACTCGTGTTCCGGGATACTCTGCAGCCAAGACGGCGGTAGCTAACTTTACCCAGTGGCTGGCAAGCGAACTGGCATTGAAGTACGGAGACGGTATTCGCGTAAACGCCATCGCTCCGGGCTTCTTCATCGGCGACCAGAATCGTGCCGTACTCATTAATCCGGACGGCTCGCTGACAGACCGTAGTAAGAAGGTATTGGCTAAAACTCCCATGAAACGCTTCGGTGATATCAATGAATTGAACGGTGCCGTGCAATTCCTGTGCAGTGATGCCGCCAGTTTCGTTACGGGTGCATTACTCCCGATAGATGGTGGTTTCAGTGCTTTCAGTGGTGTCTGATAGTTAATTCAGAAAGACATTTTTCATCCGCAGGTGACGCTGATGACACGAATTTTATTCAAATTCTCCGCGTCATCAGCGTTATTTACGGATGAAAAATAATAAATTTATTTCTTGCTAAGTAAGTGTTCATAATTAGTTTATACTTTGACAGTATCTGTCATGCTGAGCGTAGTCAAAGCATCTCTTCTCCTGAAATACAAAGGGGGATCCTTCGACTACGCTCTGACTATTCCTCAATGAAATAATAAAAGAGGTTTTGAGCGAAGCTAATGACAGATACTATAAGATAAGTAAACATGAGTACTTAAGTATTTATCCTGCATCATCCCTACTGCAAGAATCAATAATCCCTCTCCACCTACGCTATCTTGCGATTAATCACCTCCATTTTCTCTTCCTGCAACACCTTTTTGTATTCAATGGGGGTTACTTTGATGAAATGTTTCAGATAGCTGTCCCAGTTGTCGAGAATCCTACGTGCAAGGGGGCTTTGCGTGTATCCGGCATGGGAGGAAATCAACTGATGGAGTTCGCGGTTCTCTGACTGGTCTTCAATCAGTGAGAGTTCCACCATTTCCATGTTGCAGTTTGAGTCGAAGTTGCCGTCCATGTCCAGTACATAAGCCAGGCCGCCGCTCATGCCGGCGGCGAAGTTCTTGCCGGTGACGCCCAGGACAACAGTCCGTCCTCCGGTCATGTACTCGCAACAGTGGTCGCCGGCGCCTTCTACAACGGCAATGGCACCGCTGTTGCGGACGCAGAAGCGCTCGCCTACGATGCCGTTGATGTACACTTCGCCAGAGGTGGCGCCGTAGAGCAATGTATTACCGGCAATGCTGTTGTTCTCGGGGAGGAAGCCGGCATTTGCAGGCGGAGATACGATGATTCTCCCACCCGAAAGGCCTTTGCCCAGGTAGTCGTTTGCTTCTCCCTCTAACCGGAAAGTAATTCCATGGGCAAGGAAGGCGCCGAAGCTTTGTCCTGCTGAGCCGTGAAACTTCACCTGTATTGTATCGTCCGGCAGTCCGGCGTTCCCGTAATGCTTGGCGATTACGCCTGAAAGCATGGCGCCTGCCGAGCGGTCGGTATTCATGATGCGTTGTTCTATTTCGACCGGCGCCGGGGTGACTTGTTCACGGTCAAGCACCGAAGAAATTAACCCACAATCAAGTACCTGGGCAATCAGCCCACAATCAACCACCTGACCAACCTTATGCTCCTGCCCCCTCGCCCAACGAATATCATGCTGACCACCACAGAAATACATCAACCTGGACAAGTCCAACTTCCTCGTCTTCTCATTCAACATCCCCTGCCTTACCTCAAGCAAATCACTCCGCCCCACTATCTCCTCCAGACTGCGGAATCCCATCTGCGCCAGATGCTCACGTACTTCCTGCGCCAGGAATGTCATGAAATTAACGACATACTCATGCTTCCCCCTGAAACGCGCACGCAACTTCTCATCCTGCGTCGCCACCCCCACGGGACACGTATTCTGATGACACTTCCTCATCATCACACACCCCAGCACAATCAACGCACTGGTAGCAAAACCAAATTCCTCCGCCCCAAGTAAAGCCGAAACAATGATATCTTTGCCGGTCTTTAGTTGCCCATCCGTCTGCAAACGAATATACCCCCGCAGATTATTCATCACCAGCGTCTGTTGTGTCTCCGCCAATCCAAGCTCGCCCGGCATACCGGCATGTTTCACCGAACTAATCGGACTTGCCCCTGTTCCACCTTCGCCGCCACTGATAATAATACGGTCAGCTTTAGCCTTGGCAACCCCCGCAGCAATAGTTCCTACCCCACTTTCGGACACAAGCTTCACACTAATCTCAGCCGACGGATTAACATTCTTCAAGTCGAATATCAACTGCGCCAAATCCTCAATCGAATAAATATCATGATGCGGAGGCGGCGAAATCAGCGTAATGCCGGGAATGGAATGGCGCGTCTTCGCAATAATCTCATTCACCTTAAAGCCCGGAAGCTGCCCCCCTTCACCCGGTTTGGCACCCTGCGCCACTTTAATTTGCAGTTCGTCGGCATTCACCAGATACTCGGCAGTCACCCCGAAACGCCCCGAAGCAATCTGCTTGATGGCGCTCCGGCGGTTCAATCCGTCTTCTCCCGGCAAGAAGCGTTCAGGGTTTTCACCACCCTCACCGGTATTGCTCCGCCCGTGTATCGTGTTGAGCGCAATAGCCATCGCCTCGTGCGCCTCCTTGCTGATAGACCCGAACGACATGGCGCCCGTAACAAACCGGCGGGTAATCGCCTCCACCGGTTCCACTTCGGAGATATCAATCGGACTGCGCTTGTAAGCAAAGAAATCGCGCAGAAACACAGGCTGTATCTTTTCGTCCACAATGCGGGTGTACTCCTTGAACTTCTCATAATCGCCCAGCCGTGTTGCAATTTGCAGCTTACTGATTGTTTCGGGATTCCACGCATGATACTCTCCGTTCTTGCGGTAGGCGTAGAAACCTTCATTCTGCAAACCACCGTTCTGCAAGCAATCGCTTCCGCCATCACCATTGCCGAACGCACTGCTGCCGCCATTTCCAAACGCCTCGAAATGGTCATGCAACGCATCCTCCGCCACATCCCCCAACTCAATCCCCCCGACGGGAGACGTCATACCGCGGAAATAATCATCCAGCATCTTCTGCCCGATACCCACCGAAGCAAATATCTGCGCCCCGCGATAACTACGCAAAGTCGAAATACCCATCTTCGAGAGAATCTTCAGCAGCCCCTTGTTCACGGACTTAATGTAATTCTTCTCCGCCGTATGGTAATCCAACTGTATCTCGTGCGAGCCGACTGCATTCTCCAGTATGGAAAATATCATATACGGATTCACCGCCGTAGCCCCAAAGCCCAGCAACAGGGCAAAGTGCATCACCTCGCGCACTTCCGCCGTTTCTACTACGATGGCAATCTGCATCCGCTTCTTCTTGTTTATCAAATGATGGTGCACTGCCGAAACTGCAAGCAAAGAAGGAATCGCCGCCTGCTTCCCGTTCACCTCTTTGTCGCTCAGAATGACGTAGTTATACCCTTCGTTCACCGCCTCTTCCGTCCGGTTGCAGATGTCGGCGATGGCTTTGGCAAGCTCACTTTCGGCATCACCCTCTGTGCTGAACAGCATAGGAATTGTCACAGTGCGGAAACCCTTATACCCCAGATGCCGCAAAATATCGAGGTCGGTATTGTTGATGACGGGCGTTTGCAGTTTCACCATCTTACACAACTCGGGCGAAGGGTCAAGCAAATTGCCGTCCTGCGTGCCGATATAGAGCGAAAGCGACATGACCAGTTCTTCGCGGATAGGGTCAATGGGCGGGTTGGTTACCTGGGCAAACAGTTGCTTGAAGTAATTAAACAGTCGCAACGGCTTCTCCGAAAGCACCGCCAGAGGCGTGTCGTTCCCCATCGAGCCTACCGGTTCCTTGCCGTCGGTGGTCATGGGCAGGATGATTTTCTCTACGTCTTCCTTCGTATAGCCGAAGGCCTTCAGCAACTGCGCATGGTTCTCCGCCCTGTGCTTCACCGTGCGCCCGGAGTGGATATTGGAAAGAATAATCCGGTTTTTCGACAGCCACTCCACGTAGGGTTGCGCCTGCGCCAGTTCACCTTTCAGTTCGGGGTCGTAGATGATTCTGCCTTCCTGCGTATCCACCATCAGCATCTTGCCCGGTTGAAGCCTTCCTTTCTCGCGTATTTCGGAAGCGTCGAAAGGCAGTACGCCTGCCTCGGAGGCTACAACGAGGATGTCGTTCCGGGTAATGAGGTAGCGTGCGGGGCGCAGTCCGTTGCGGTCGAGCATGCCGCCGGCGTATCGTCCGTCGGTGAAAAGCAGGGTGGCTGGACCGTCCCACGGCTCCATGATGATGCTGTGGTATTCGTAGAAGGCTTTCAGGTCGGCAGGTATCGGGTTCTTGTCGTTCCAGCTTTCGGGGACAAGCATGGCGAGAGCGTGGGGCAATGATTTGCCGGACATGACGAGGTATTCCAGCACATTGTCCAGCGAGGCGCTGTCGCTCATGCCCGGTTGTATGATGGGGAAAAGCTCGTCGTTGTTGCCCAGCCCGGGGGCGTTGAGGATGCTTTCGCGGGCTTCCATCCAATAGCGGTTTCCGCGGATGGTGTTGATTTCGCCGTTGTGACCTATCAGGCGGAAGGGCTGCGCCAAGTCCCACGTGGGGAAGGTATTGGTGCTGAAACGGGAGTGGACAAGTGCGAGTCCGCTGGTGAAGTAAGGGTTGGTCAGGTCGGGGAAGTAGTCGCGCAGTTGGGTGGAGGTCAGCATACCTTTGTAGACGATTCGTTGCGAGGAGAGGCTGACGATGTAGAAGCTGCGCGTGTCGGGCAAAAGGGAGTTGCGTATTTGCTTCTCCGTCTTTTTGCGGGCGATGTAGAGCTTCTGTTCCAGGTCGACGCTTGAAAGGTTTGGGTCGGTTACGAAGATTTGTTTGATTACCGGTTCGTTCTCGCGGGATATGTCTCCCAGGATATCGCTGCGGACGGGCACTGTGCGCACGGCAAGCAGGTTGAGGTTTTCTTGCGCCAGTACGCTGTTCAGGACGTCCATGCAGAGGGCGGACTGTTCTTCGTCGCGTGGGAGAAAGAGCAGGCCGGTGCCGTACTTTCCCCGTTCGGGGACGGGGATGCCTTGCAGCAGGATGAACTCATGCGGTATTTGAAGCATGATTCCTGCGCCGTCGCCTGTTTTGTTGTCGGCGCTTTCGGCTCCGCGGTGCAGCATGTTTTCCAGTACCTGCAAGCCTTGTTCGACGATATCGTGGGACTTGTTTCCGTGTATGTCAATTACCAGCCCCACGCCGCAGGCATCGTGCTCGAATTCGGGGTTATATAAGTTTTTTTGTTTCATTTCCATAAATACATATTATATGAGTGTTAAGTATATGCGGCTTATTTATTAAGACAATTTACTTCACATCGCACTTAGTTAAAAGACCGTCCAGAACATATTCTGAGAGGGGGTAGTCTAAGTATACGACTGAGGATATCTCGGTCGTATACTTAGGGTATCTCAGTCGTATACAGAGATAGGCTCAGTATGGGAGTGAATTTCACTTATCAGTCTCACCTGATAAACAGCAACTCCCTGTACTTAGGCAACGTCCACATTTCATTATCCACCGTCAGCTCCAGCTTGTCGATATGATACCGAATCTCGTCGAAGTAAGGTGCTATCTTCTCGCAATACATCAACGCCTTTTCGCGTTCATTCTCTATCCTGTTCGCCGTCTTGCGGGCTTCAACCATTTCATCCGTCTTTACTTTGATAAAGTTCAGATGGTCGGCAATATCCTCGATGATAACCAAATCCTGGGCGGCGATTTTACTTGCCTTCTCCTTATCGTACAAGGCGAATATGCGGGAAACATTCTCGAGCAGCAGTCCCTGGTAACGAGTAGCCACGGGAATAATATGATTCATCGCCAAGTCGCCCAGCACGCGCGCCTCAATCTGTAT
This sequence comes from Bacteroides sp. UBA939, assembly GCF_002293435.1. GTDB lineage: Bacteria > Bacteroidota > Bacteroidia > Bacteroidales > Bacteroidaceae > Bacteroides. The sequence continues at coordinate 10,613 of NZ_DBDF01000141.1, forward strand.
CTTCTTCGTGTACTGCTCCCATTTCACCTCGTTGCGCGCATGAAGCTCTCGCTCGCTCAACACCCCCGATTCGGTAAACAGACCGATTGTCCGGGGAGCGACGTAAGCATCGAATATCACCGGAACCCTCGTCTCACAATCCAGTCCCCGCTTCTCCGCTTCCTGCTTCCACTCCTCACTATACCCGTTTCCATCGAAACGAACAGCCCTGGATTCGCGGATATTCTTCTGAATCATGGCAAACACAGCCTCTTCCGTCGTCTTTCCCCGGGCTATCAAGGCATCTACGCCGGCTTTAAACTCCTTCAACTGCCCCGCCACCGCCGTATTCAATGCCAGCATCGAAGCAGCGCAATTGGCAGAAGAACCTACCGCACGAAACTCGAAACGATTGCCCGTAAATGCGAACGGGGAAGTGCGGTTGCGGTCGGTGTTATCCACCATAATTTCAGGTATATAGTTCAGCGACAGCCGCGTACCGGTTTTCTCGCTCAACTCAATGTCCCTGATTCCTTTAATTACTTCTATCTCGTCCAGCAGCGCTGAAATCTGCGAACCCATGAAAATAGAGATAATAGCAGGCGGCGCTTCATTCGCCCCCAGGCGGTGGGCATTGGTGGCAGACGAGATACTCGCCTTGAGCAAAGCGTTGTTCCTGTAAACCGCCATCAGCACGTTCGACACGAATGCGATGAACTGAAGATTCTCTTTCGCATTCTTGCCCGGCCCCAGGAGGTTGACGCCCGTATCCGTTCCAAGCGACCAATTGTTGTGCTTGCCCGAACCGTTGATGCCCTTAAACGGCTTTTCGTGAAGCAACACCTTGAACCCGTGCGACTCGGCAACGACGTCCATAACGGACATCAGCAGCAGATTGTGGTCGACTGCCAGGTTGCATTCTTCGTAAATCGGCGCCAGCTCAAACTGATTGGGCGCCACTTCGTTATGGCGGGTCTTCACGGGGATGCTCAGTTTGTAGCATTCGTACTCCAGGTCGCGCATGAACGCCGCCACACGGGTGGGTATGGAGCCGAAGTAATGGTCTTCCAACTGCTGGTTCTTGGCGCTGTCGTGCCCCATCAGTGTGCGACCGGTAAGCGCCAAGTCCGGACGGGCGTTGTACAGCGCTTTGTCTACCAGGAAGTATTCCTGCTCCCAGCCCAGGTAGGAATATACCTTTCTCACGTTCTCGTCAAAGTAGCGGCAGACATCCGTTGCCGCCTTATCCACGGCTGCAATTGATTTCAGCAGGGGTGTTTTATAATCCAGCGCTTCGCCCGTATAAGAGATGAAAATGGTGGGGATGCACAGGGTATCTTTCATGATGAATGCAGGCGATGAAGGGTCCCAGGCGGTGTATCCGCGTGCTTCGAAAGTATTGCGGATGCCGCCTGAGGGGAAGCTGGATGCATCCGGTTCTTGCTGGACAAGCAGTTTGCCTGAGAATTCTTCAATCATTCCGCCGTTGCCGTCGAAGTCGACAAAGGCGTCGTGTTTCTCGGCAGTGCCGTCGGTGAGCGGGTGAAACCAGTGGGTGTAGTGCGTTGCGCCCATCTCCATGGCCCACATGCGCATGCCTGCGGCTACGTGGTTGGCGACTTCGCGGGGGAGGGAGTCGCTCTTGTCGATGGCGTTCAGCACCAGCTTCAGGGTTTCTTTGGACAAGTATTTGCGCATGTTGTTCCTGTCGAACACGTATTTACCGAAATAATCGGAAGTCTTGGCAGCCGGCGCCTGAACTTCTACAGCCTTTCTTTTGGAGGCTTCCTCTACAGCTTTGAATCGTAACATAAGATGTTGGGTATTAAATGATTAAATTAAGCTCCTTACTTCAGGAAGATATTATTTGCCGCACACTCCTCGACCATACTCTCGGGCCAGATGCTGGCTTGCACCTCACCAATATGCGCGCACCGCAACAGGAACATGCAAAGACGCGACTGCCCGATGCCGCCGCCTATGGACAACGGAAGTCTGTCTTCCAGCAAGCTTTTATGGAACAGGAGTTCCTTCCGTTCTTCACAACCCCGAATGCCGAGTTGCAACAGCAAAGCCGCCTTGTCCACCCTGATTCCCATGGAAGATATCTCAAAAGCTGATTCAAGCACAGGATTCCATACGATAATATCTCCGTTGAGTCCCTTGTGCCCGTCTCCGGTGGGCATGCTCCAGTCGTCATAGTCGGGCGAGCGGCCGTCGTGTATTTTGCCGTCGGCAAGCTCGCCGCCAATGCCGATAATGAACACCGCGCCGTACTTCCTGGCTACCTCAGTCTCCCGCTCACGGGGCGAAAGCTCCGGATACTCCGCCAGCAAATCTTCCGAATGGACGAAGGTTATCTCGCGGGGCAATACCGGACTGATTTGCGGATAGGCTCTGGAAATAAAAGCCTCGGTATCGAGCAGTGCCCGATATATCTTGCGGACAATCGACTTGAGGAAATCGAGATTGCGGTTGGCTTTTGTGATAGTCCTCTCCCAGTCCCACTGGTCTACGTAGAGCGAATGCAGGTTATCCAACTCTTCGTCGGCGCGTATGGCGTTCATGTCGGTATAAAGCCCTTTACCGGGTTCCATGCCGTAAGCGCCGAGTTTCATGCGTTTCCACTTGGCGAGGGAATGAACGATTTCTGCCCTTCGCCCGCCCACGGCGGGTATCTCGAAAGATACGGGACGCTCCGTGCCGTTGAGGTTGTCGTTGATGCCCGTGCCCGAAAGCACAAACAAGGGTGCTGTTACCCGTTTCAGGTTCAACGCCTGTGACAGCTCGTCCTGAAACTTCTGCTTAATCTCTTTAATTGCCTGCTCCATATCTTCGGGAGCGACAGCAGGTTTATAACCTTTTGGAATAATTGTTGCCATAATCTGAATGTATTTAAGTGTTATTTATGAGGGTATGTCAAAAGCCTGTGGGTACTATATACTTCTCCCAGTCCGCAAAGCATCGTGATGCTTCACAGAATATAAATCGAGCCGACTTTGTCCTGATTGTCAGCCCTCTATATGTGTTTAGTTATCCCCGTGAAGGGGAAATTGTTTCACCGGCCCATTCGCTGTATCGCTTCAATCGTATTGTCCCGCGTACCGAAAGCAGTCATCCGGACAAAGCCTTCTCCGCTTGCGCCAAACCCTACGCCGGGGGTACAAACAATCTGGTATTCATTCAATAATTTATCGAAAAACTCCCAGGAAGATATTCCGGCAGGAGTCTGAACCCATATATAAGGCGCATTCACTCCGCCATAGCTCGTATAGCCCAAAGCGTTTAAGCCTTCTTTAATGATACGGGCATTTTCCATGTAATAATCAATGGTCTGCCTGATTTGCTTCTTCCCTTCGGGAGAATAAACAGCCTCTGCCGCCCGTTGTACAATGTAAGCCGTTCCGTTGAATTTAGTGGACTGTCTGCGGTTCCATAACGCGTTCAGCGCATACTCCTTCCCCGTTTTATCAAACGCTTTCAACGCTTTGGGTACCACCGTGTAGCCGCATCGCACTCCGGTGAATCCGGCAGTTTTGGAGAAACTCCTGAATTCGATAGCCACTTGCGTCGCTCCTTCTATCTCGTAAATGCTGTGTGGAATATCCTCCTGCGTGATAAAAGCCTCGTATGCGGCATCAAACAATATCAGCGATTTGTTCTCCAGCGCATAATCAACCCAGTGCTTTAGCTGCTCCCTGGTCAGCGTGGTGCCTGTCGGATTGTTCGGATAGCAGAGGTAAATCATGTCCACCTTCCTGTCGGGTATCCGGGGAATAAACCCATTCTCGGGAACAGCCGGAAGATATTCTATTCTGCTCCATCTCCCGTTATGACAGTCTCCTGCGCGCCCTGCCATCGCATTGGTATCCAAGTAAACCGGGTAAACGGGATCCGTGATAGCTACCGTATTGCCGGCATCCAGCACATCGCCGATATTACCCGTATCGCTTTTAGCACCGTCACTTACGAATATTTCATCGACATCGAGTGAAATTCCCCGTTGGTGGAAATCATTCCTGATAATAGCTTCTTTCAGAAACAAGTAGCCGGACTCTGGGGCATATCCCCTCATGGTCGATGCTTCGCCCATCTCTTCAACGGCTTTATGCATGGCTGCAACAACTGCCGGAGCCAGCGGTTGGGTAACATCGCCGATGCCCAGGCTTATTATGTTTCTCTCAGGGTTTGCCTCTTTATACCGGTTCACCTTTTTCGCTATCTCAGAAAACAGGTAACTGTCGGACAATTTAGGGAAGTTCTCGTTTATTTGTATCATAGGTTCTTAAAATATTAATCAGCTATTTGTATCACAGATCCTTGAAATATCAATCAGTTATCCGTATTACAGATTCCTGAAACATTAATCAGTTGAAAAGCATCCTGTATAGACGGTAACCGCATCTCCTGTCATATAGACGTGGTTATCGTTTCTCCATTCAATTAATAGCTCGCCACCCGGCAGGTTTATTGTCGCTTTACGTTCCAGACGTCCGGTAAGCACCCCTGCCACTACAACCGCGCAAGCTCCTGTTCCGCAGGCTTGTGTCTCCCCTGTTCCCCGCTCCCAAACCCGAACGCGCGCCTCGTGCGGAGAGAGGATTTCCACAAATTCAACGTTGGTGCGTTCAGGAAACAGCCTGAATGATTCAATCTTCTTACCTATCGTTTCTAACGCTAATTCTTCTGTGCTTTCTACAAATATAATCGTGTGCGGATTTCCCATAGAAACACAGGTTATCCTGTATTGTTCAGGAGAGAAATCTACCAAACAATCTATCAGCCTTTCCTCATCATGTATCACCGGAATGTCGGAAGAACGCAGAACCGGCTCCCCCATATCCACACAGACCGTTTTTATCTTCCCTTTCTCAGGAAACAGCAGCAAGTGTTTAATCCCGGCTTTCGTCTCCAACGAAATACTCGTCTTGTCTGTCAGACCATTATCATAAACATACTTCCCCACACACCGTGCAGCATTTCCGCACATCTGCGATTCCGAACCATCGGGATTAAACATTCTCATCCGAAAATCCGCCTTATCGGAAGGCATAATCAGCACCAACCCATCCGACCCGATTCCTTTGTGGCGGTCGCTCACCCATTTTGCCAATTCACCGGGACACTTCACCGACTCCTTAAAACAGTTGATGTAAACGTAATCGTTTCCAATACCATGCATCTTCGTAAATTCCATTTTTCTTCTATTTTGGATATTTCAGTAGCAAAAGGAAATAAATAACGCCGCAAAGGTAGCATAAAGATTTTATTTCCAATACAATTATATCATATTTTTCATTTATAAGTTATAAATATAGCAAAATGACGGCAAAAAGATATGATTATTCGTATTGTTTATCATAAAAAACGAGATATACAATCTTTCTGTTAACGAAGTAAGGCAGATACTTTTATAATATATCATATTGCAATCAATTCGCAATATAAATATCCAATATGAAACAAATACAAATAAAAAGATAACATTTAGCATCAGATTCACTTGTGCAATAGAAATAATGTAATTACATTTGCGCCAAATAAAAATATCCCCATTAAAAGCCGGGATGAATACAGATAGTAACTAACTTCAAGAATACAGATAGAAATATGTGTGGCATCGTAGGATATATAGGAAAACAAAACGCATTTCCTATTTTAATAAAAGGTCTGCATCGCCTGGAATACCGGGGGTACGATAGCGCCGGCGTTGCATTAATCAGTCCGGAGAATCAATTAAATATCTATAAAGCCAAAGGCAGGGTTTCAAAACTGGAAAACTCATGCAAAAGCAAAGACGTTTCCGGTCACATCGGCATTGCCCATACACGATGGGCTACACATGGCGAGCCTAATCATAGCAACGCTCATCCTCATTATTCGCAATCCGAAAACTTAGCTTTAATCCACAATGGAATTATAGAAAACTATGTTGTATTAAAAGAGAAGTTGATACAAAAAGGCTACACCTTTCAAAGCGAGACTGATACGGAAGTGCTTGTGCAATGGATTGAATATATAAAAGAAAGTAATAAAACCGATACGCTTGCGGCTGTTCAGTTGGCACTGAAGCAAGTAATCGGCGCTTATGCCATTGCTGTTATCGACAAACAGCATCCCGACCATATCATTGCCGCCCGGAAAAGCAGTCCGCTGGTAGTTGGTATCGGTGAAAATGAGTTTTTCATTGCTTCCGATGCTTCCCCTATTATAGAATACACCAACAAAGTAATATATGTGGAAGATGAAGAGATTGTGATTCTTTCCCAATCCGGTCAACCTAAAATCATCAGTTTATCGAATGTGGAGAAAACGCCACAAATCACTCAATTGGAAATGGATTTGCAGAAACTGGAGAAAGGAGGCTACCCACATTTCATGTTGAAAGAAATCTTTGAGCAACCCCGAACATTACGTGATTGCATGAGAGGACGTATCAATGTTGATTGCAACAACCTGGCTCTTTCCGGTATTTTCAATCACAAAGAGAAATTCCTGAAAGCGCGCCGCATACTTATCCTTGCGTGCGGAACTTCCTGGCATGCCGGTCTGATTGGCGAATATATATTGGAAGAGTTCTGCCGTATTCCGGTAGAAGTGGAATATTCCTCTGAATTCCGGTACCGGAATCCGGTTCTTTATCCGGATGATGTTGTGATTGCCATTTCCCAGTCCGGCGAAACAGCCGATACGCTGGCAGCTATCGAACTGGCAAAAAAAGCAGGGGCATTCGTTTATGGAATATGCAACGTGGTTGGTTCTTCTATTTCCCGCAATACACATTCAGGTTCCTACACACATGTAGGGCCGGAAATCGGTGTAGCATCAACAAAGGCATTCACCGCACAAGTACTGGTTCTCATCATGATGGCGCTTGCCATAGGAAAAGAAAGAAATAGTATTTCTCAAAAGCAATATGAACAAATCCTGTCCGAACTGGACTTAATACCGGAGAAAATCAAAAGCATACTGAAACAGAATCAGGCAATAGAAGACTTATCAAAGATATTCACATACGCCCACAACTTTATCTATATGGGACGAGGTTACTCTTACCCGATTGCTATGGAAGGCGCATTGAAACTGAAAGAAATATCGTATATTCATGCGGAAGGCTATCCGGCAGCAGAGATGAAGCATGGCCCCATTGCGCTAATTGACAACGAAATGCCGGTAGTGGTAATTGCGACACACGATGCTACGTATGAAAAAACAATCAGCAACATGCAGGAGATAAAGGCACGCAACGGACGGATTCTCGCCATCGTAAATAAATCAGACGACAACATAAAGAAGATTGCCGATTATATCATAGAGATTCCGCAAACGGAGGAATGCCTGGGACCATTGCTGTCCATCATTCCTTTGCAATTACTATCCTACCATATTGCCGTAAAGAAAGGGCGGGATGTGGATATGCCAAGAAATCTGGCAAAGTCGGTAACTGTGGAGTAACTGTGTCCCTTATAATTCAATTAACGTATGAACAAGCAAAAATCAACAGCCATATTATTAATGCATTGCCCCGATCAACCCGGTATTATTGCTATGGTTACCAACTTTATCAATGTCAATAGAGGAAATATCATCTACTTGGATCAACATGTAGACCTGGAACAGAATGTTTTCTTTATGCGAATCGAATGGGAACTGCAGGATTTTACCATCCCAAGAAACAAGATTAAAGAATACTTCGAAACACTCTATGCCTCTAAGTATCAGATTTATTTCCGCTTGTATTTCAATGACTATAAACCCAAGATGGCTATTTTCGTATCAAAAATATCTCACTGCATATACGATCTTCTAGCCAGATATGCAATGGGAGAATGGAATGTAAACATCCCGCTAATCATTAGCAACCATCCGGATCTTGAACCGGTAGCCGAACGTTTTTACATACCCTTCCACCTGCATCCGATTACGAAAGAAAACAAGCATGAACAAGAGAAAGCAGAACTTACCCTCCTTCAGGAATATGAGGTCGATTTTATTGTACTGGCTCGCTATATGCAGGTAATAACGGAAAACATGATTAACAAATACCCCAACCGGATAATCAACATACACCACTCCTTTCTGCCGGCATTTGTTGGCGCCAAGCCCTATCATGCCGCTTTCGAAAGAGGGGTTAAACTGATCGGCGCTACAAGCCATTATGTAACAACCGACTTGGACGCAGGGCCAATCATTGAACAGGATATTGCACGTATTTCCCATAAAGATACGGTAGAAACATTAATCCACAAAGGTCAGGATCTTGAAAAAATAGTCCTTTCCAGAGCTGTGGAAAAACATATTCAACGGAAAATTCTTACATACAAGAATAAAACAGTGGTTTTCAACTAAGACAGGAAAAGCGAAAATTCTCTTGAATCGCATCAAAAGAATAAATATCTTTGTAGCGTATTTTATCTAACCGATATACTAAATTCAATGAGAAACGAACATTGCACCCATGTTTTGGGGTTAACCCATCCTCCTATTCCAACTGTACGCATCGGACTTATAGGATTAGGCAATCGAGGTTTGATGACCCTGAAACGTTATATGATCATAGAGCATGTGGAAATCAAAGCATTGTGCGAAATACGTCCCGGAAATCTTGCCAAAGGGCAAGCGGTATTAACCCAGGGCGGGCATCCTACCGCTGTAGGCTATACAGGAAAGGACGGCTGGCAAAAGATGTGTTGTAATCCGGATATTGACCTCATCATTATATGTACAGACTGGCTGACACATACCCCTATGGCTACTTATGCCATGAAACAAGGTAAGCATGTAGCCATAGAAGTACCGGCAGCCATGACCGTAGCAGAGTGTTGGCAGTTGGTTGACACAGCCGAGCATACCCGACGCCACTGCATCATGCTGGAGAATTGTTGTTATGATGCCTTTGCACTAACCACCTTGAACATGGCCGGAAAAGGTTTATTTGGTGAAATCATGCACGCAGAAGGAGCGTATATACACGACCTGCGCGCAATCTACTTCTTCGATGAAAACGAAGGTGGTTTCCATAACCAATGGAACACAGCCTATTGCATGAAACATACCGGAAATCCTTATCCCACACATGGCTTAGGTCCAATCTGCCAGATTATGAATATTCATCGGGGCGACCGCATGAACTACCTCGTATCCATGTCCACTCAACAAGCCGGAATGACGGAATATGCCCGCCGTACTTTCGGTGAAGAATCAACCGAAGCAAAACAGACTTATCTAATGGGAGATATCAACACCACTCTTATCCATACCATCAAGGGAAAAACAATTCAACTCCAGCATTGTACGGTGCATCCTCGCCCTTACAGCCGTTCACATACCATTTGCGGAACGCGAGGGTTTGCACAAAAATATCCGGTATCCACCATCATTCTGGAAGATGCACAATCCGAAAAAACAACTAACGAAACGACTGAAGAACTTTTGCTACGTTACCGGCATCCATTCACAGCAATCATCGGAAAAGAAGGAAATCGCAAGGGTGTACCGAACGAGATGAATTACATCATGGACTATCGACTCATCTATTGCCTGCATCACGGTCTTCCTTTAGACATGGACGTGTATGATGCCGCCGAATGGTCATGCATCACAGAACTTAGCGAACAATCCGTATTAAATGGTAGCCGTCCGGTAGAAATACCCGATTTTACGCGTGGGGCGTGGGAATAAAACAAATCATTATTCTTCTATTACAAACTGTCCTTCCTTCCAGACATACGTTATAGGACGGCGAATGTATGGTTCCAGTTTTCCGGCAACATCCTTTTCCATATATTCGGGAGTAGTAAAAGTAAGAGTCAAGGTGTCGCTCTCTGCGGTAAGGTCAGCTTTCATAAGTAGCATGTCCGCCTTCTCACCTGCATCCCGTACCTCATAGTTCAACAAAGTATCGGGCATCGACAAGAAGTCCTCCATCCGGGGAAGTGTCAGGAATGAAGAAGCCGACAGTTCTTCCCAGCCTATTGTATAGAAATGAATATCGCTATCACATACAGGAGCACATGCCGTAGATACAACACAAATCACTTTGGTACTGTCGTTCGTAGCCAGGAGCTTCATTTGCCATGAGCTTTGAGGTGTCATCTGTACGCGAATATAATCAGGAGAAAGTTCCGTCATTTCCGACTTACTGCCAAAACGGTTGGTTACCTCCGCTTTCATATTGCTTTCAAGAAAATCAATACAGTCCGCACGGTTCACGGATGTAAGCAACGGACTGAGGCTGTCCGGCATATTGATAAAATAGCTTTTGGCTTCCTGCGCCTGCAAAGCATATACACAGGCATAAGCCAAACATAAAAACACACTTAATTTCTTTATCATATTATTTCTGTTATTAGAACCAAGAACACAATTCTTCCAAAAAACGCGCATCTGTTTCATCAAAGGTATTTAGGCTTTCACTATCTATATCAAGAACACCCCACACTTCACCGTCTGCACGAAGTAACGGGACAACAATCTCCGAACGAGACAACGAACTGCAAGCAATATGTCCGGGAAACGCATCGACATCAGGTACAACAAGCGTCTCCGCCCTTTCCCATGATGCGCCACAAACACCCCGCCCTTTCTTAATCCTTGTACAAGCTACCAGTCCCTGGAAAGGTCCGAGTACCAATTCCCCTCCTTTCACCAGATAGAAGCCTGCCCAGAAGAAACCGAAAGTTTCTTTCAACGCCGCCGAAACATTTGCCAAATTAGCAATGAGGTCATCCTCGCCCGCAATCAGGCTCTTTATTTGAGGAAGCAAAGTCTGATACTTTTCCGCTTTGCTGCCGTTGCTGACAGATAATTTTTCTGCCATATTATAAATGTTCTTCTTCATAATCTTCCACTAAATCAGAAATCAAATCTAATTCAAGAAAATCCTTATCATCAGCCGATATCTCATTAGTAACAACTTTCAGCAACTCTTCAACTCTTGCACAAGCTGCTTTGTACTGTTTCTCTGTTTTTATCTTTGTCATACAACTTACAATTTCTACGTAGGTCTCACAAATATACAATCTTAGGCATTGGAACAGTCTTTCTTATCATATTCTTTATGAGTACCTATAAAACGGATAAAAACCTTTTTAGCAGCAAATAACACTATTACAACTAATCCGTAGTCATTACCTTTTATATTAAACACATATCTGTCATTAGCTACATAATCAACACTGTTAAATGTTTGTTTAATATCAGCCAGACATGTCCACTCCGCTTTCTCTGTTTTCTTATACCAATCGCGCAAAAGTATATCAGCATCGGCATGTTTTGTTACGTAATCCCTTATGGCTGCAAATGATATTATTCTCATGACATGCTAATTTTAATACAAAGACAATTGCAGGCTTCTAATAAACAAAACATTTTTCTAATATTCAGAAGTTATTAAAGTTTTATTGTTATGCCTATCTATACTTATTTACTTCCCAAATATAAGAAGAACATTCCAATCAATACTAAAATGAGGTCGGCAGCCTTACTTTTTAAATTCTTTTCACGGAAAAAGAGTGCGCCAAAGAGGAAAGATACCACTACACTGCCACGGCGAACCATAGAAACAATAGAAATCATAGAGTCTTCATAGCTCAGGGCATAGAAATAAACGAAGTCGGCGGCACAGAGGAAAATAGAAATCAGGATGATAGTCCAATCCCAACGAAATGGAGTATTTCCTTTGCGTTTCGGATACCATAATAAAAGGATGACAGGACACATGATAAACACCTGATAAACATTATACCATGACTGTACAACCATAGGATTGAACTGCTTCATCAGATATTTATCATACAGACCACTGATAGCTCCGGTGATGGCAGCCAATACAATAAAATAAATCCATTTATTGTGTTTAAAGTCAATTCCTTCCTTTTTGCCCGAACGGCTTAACATCAGAAAAGAAAGTATGGCAAGCATAACTCCTATCCATTGATACAAATTCAGTCGCTCACCAAATATCAACATAGCGCCTACTAATACCATCACAGGACGGGTAGCATTAATCGGCCCTACAATCGTCAGCGGCAAATGCTTCATGCCGAAATAGCCGAATATCCAGGAAGAAAGAACGATAAAGGACTTGATTATGATGAATTGATGCACTTCCCACCCAACAACAGGCACATTGAATATTGTTCCTCCCAACATCGGGGTAAAGGTGGATATCAATATAAAGGGAAGAAATATCAGACTTGAAAATACCGTGTTCAGGAACAAAACGGGAAGTACGGCATTGTCGCGTAACGATTGCTTTTTGAAAGCATCATAAAATCCCAGTAAGACGGCTGAGAGAAAGGCTAATAATTAGGGTGTCCAGTTTTACG
>NZ_DBDF01000116.1 GCF_002293435.1 Bacteroides sp. UBA939
CCATAATGGTATATTTAACGGGCAAAAGAATGGATACAGAAATAGCGGAGAATTATTTCCCCGCTATAGGATGAAAAAATATTGATTAAAATAATGTCGAGACCGCGCGTACATAACACTGACTTGTCACCTTATTAGCGAGACCTATGTACCCACTCATAAGGTTCAAATGCCAGGCGCGCGTGCTACTGCATTCGGTACTGCACCAATATGCCGCTTCTCGCACTTGGGTAGCACCAGCGATGAGACTTAATGCGTAGTTTATTCTGGTAAGGTTTGCGTAAATCATCATCAGTTCACCCATTGACGGCAGCCACCATTTACCAGCCGTCAGTGCGGCATTTGCATACAAGTTGCAAAAGCCGGGTGCGTAGCTGGCTGTATTGGTTATAGCACCGGAAATTGACGCAGCTATCTGTGCATCTGTATTTGCTTTCCCCTCCCAGTCGTTTATTACTATAGAGTAGTCGGCGGTAGTTATACCGCCACCGCTAATGGCTGCACTACTCCAGATTAACATCGTACTGGCTTCGTTTGGTGCGACTACTAATACTTTTCCACCCTCTATAATTACCACGCCGTCGGCTACTTCGCCGTTTGCTTGTAGCGCTGCCCACTTGTGCGGTTTAGCCATAAACATGAGGTTGTCACTTTTCCGATGGTACATGATACGTATACCATCTGTTGATATTATGGCGGTAGCAAAACCGGTCGGTATTCCTACTATGCCTTCTATGATACCGGCATTTTGCTGGAGTGCATCATTTATATTAATCTTCTCTATCATATCCGTTACTTTTAACGGGCAATTAAAACATGATTTGTTCCGGTGAAAGGATAGTACTACCTTCGCAGGCAAAAATGGTTTACGCATATATTCGTGTCAGTACCGACAAACAGACTGTCGAGAATCAACGATTTGAGATTCAGAATTTCGCAAATGAAAGAAGGTTAGTAATAGATAAATGGGTATCTGAAACCGTATCAGGAACCAAGGCAGCCAAGGATAGAAAACTGGGGCCTTTACTAAAGAAAATGAAGAAAGGGGATACACTTATTCTCTCAGAGATTAGCCGGTTGGGAAGGAATCTTATGAGTATCATGTCAATGCTCAACCTCTGTATGACAAAAGAGACATTCGTGCTGACGGTTAAGGAGAAGTACGAGCTGGGTAATAATATCAATAGTCAGGTGTTAGCATTCGCTTTCGGCTTGTCTGCTCAGATTGAGCGTGACCTTATCAGTCAGCGCACCAAGGAAGGGCTTGCCCGGCGTAAGGCAGCCGGTCAGCAACTTGGTCGAAAGAAAGGAGATAAGAACTCACATTATAAGCTATCAGGAAAGGAAAAACTTATCCTCACCATGCTTGAATATAAGTATTCAAAAGCAGCTATCTGCCGGAAGCTTAAATGCAATATAAAAACGCTTGATGAGCATTTGATAAGAATGAGAGAAAAGCCTTGTAAATCAGAAGATAATTAGTACATTTGCAATGTGATTATGCCCATTGACAGCCCGTGTTGTCGATGGGCTTTTTTGTGCCTAAAAAAATCCCGCCAGACTTTCACAAGCCGGACGGGAAACAACTAACATCATTATCTTATGATAATATGCAAAAGTAGTATTAATTATTATATAGAGAAGCAAGAAATGAAAGGATTTAATGAACTATTTGTAGTCGGATGGATGCTTTTCGGCATCTACATCGAAGTATTTATCATGATACTTGCCGACTTGTGGAGCGGTATCCGTAAAGCGAAGATACGCGGCGAGATACGCTCCAGTTATGGGTATAAGAAGACTATCGACAAGATAGCCAGGTATTATAACGCTATGATTGCCCTGACGGTGATTGATATCATGCAGATGGGCGGCGTGTGGTATCTGGATGGTTACTATGGCTGGTCTATACCTATATTCCCGGTAATCACATTGCTGGGGGCGTTGGGTATCTCACTGGTGGAGCTGAAGTCTATCTATGAAAAGGCTGACGAGAAAGTAAAGGGTGATTATAAGGGTGTGGCGGTACTTGCCGCGGAGATAGTTAAACACAAAACTGATCCGGCAGAGATAGCAGCGGCGATAATGGATTATATGAAGAATGAAGATAAGGAGGAAAAGTAATGAAGAAGAACGAGATTGATTCTATCATCATCCATTGCTCGGCTACACGCGTCGAGCAGAATTTGTGCGCAAAGGACATTGACCGTATGCACAAGCAGAGAGGGTTTAACCAAATCGGTTATAACTTCATTATCAATTTAGACGGAACCGTTGAAACCGGTCGCCCGCTGTCCATCGACGGGGCGCATTGCAATACAAAGGGGTTCTCCAGTGCTTCATATAACAAACATTCGATAGGCATCTGCTATATCGGCGGGCTGGATGCTAACGGTAAGCCGGCGGATACTCGTACTGATGCGCAGAAAGCAGCCCTCCGTGATCTCATTGCCAAACTTTGCAAGGAGTACCAAATCATTGAATTACTCGGACACAGAGATACATCGCCTGACATTAACGATAGTGGCGAAGTCGAACCGGCGGAATACATCAAAGCGTGTCCGTGCTTTGATGTTAGGAGTGAGTTTAGTAATTTTTTACGTAATGTAGTAATCAGGCCATGAGAGAGTCTGATGTAATAGAAATGCGCCGGTTGTCCATTGTCGGACTACTCGCGTTGGTAGCGATGGGGATAGTCATGTCGCTTGCCGGATGTTCTCCGGTACGGTATGTGCCGATTGAAAGTGTCAAGTATGATAGTGTATATATTAATAAGATACAGTATGACAGCATCTATCACCGGGATAGTATCTACGTCGAAAAAAACGGTGATACGACTACGATATACAAGGATAGATACCTGTATAAGTACTTGTTCAGAACCGATACAGTGCAGGTGACAAGGGTGGATAGTGTACAGGTGCCCTATCCCGTAGAGAAGAAGCTAACCAGGTGGCAAAAGATTAAGATAGAACTGGGTGGTTGGTCAATGGGTATCATTCTGTCTTTTGCTATTATTATAGTAGGCTGGCTTATATTTAGGATGCGAAGAAAGTAGTATCTTTGCAAGGTAGAAGTGCTTATCATAAATAAGTATTGAGCCTCAGTCTTGCGGGATTGGGGCTTATTTCTTAATAAATGCTAAATTGTAATACAATTATTTGTACCATACAAATAATTGTATTATCTTTGTTGCATAAGAAATAAAGCAATAAGAATATGAGCAAGTATTATCAAATAAATGGTTTAAAAGTGAGAGTCTCAGACCATGAGCCTAACACTTCTTTAAGAGGTTCAAGCGATATTTATCTTTATGTAAAATCGGCCTGTAACGAGTTGCTTTCTATCGAAAACCAAATAGAGGCTATCTGTGACAAAAATGGATATAACATCTCTGATTTCCAGGCAGTAATAAACGACTGGAAAGATGGTACTTATGATATACATGCTTTTGATAGTGTAGCTGAAGAGGTGGAGAACAATACTCCTTGCAGCGTGGTTCCTGAACTAATTGCGGCAACCCGAAAAAATAATAATGAAATATTGAAAGGGTATTCATTATCAAGATTTGCAAAGCGCTCTGAAATAAAGGCTTTATCTGAGCAAACAGGGGTATCACAAAGTTATATAAAGAAATACTTTAATATTAGATAATATGGATAAGCAAAGTTACAGAGAAGTCTTAGGACAAAGGTTGAAAGAATTTAGAGAAGATAGAAATCTATCAATGTATGCCGTTGCCCAGCGAGGGGGGATTAGAATCGACCAAGTTAAAGCAGTAGAAGAAGGTGTAACCAACTATACAATAGATGTCTTTCTCGGATATATCTCAGGTTCTGAGTTGTATATGTATTTTTCTATAAAAGAAAATACAGAAGCAATGCCGGATTTTAAAGAGTTGATAGATGCCGGTAGTAAATCTCATCCAGATAAGGCAGCCGAATAAGCTGCCTTTTTTAATTCGTGCAGATGCAATGATTTTGTGCAGTTCTGTACAAAAAACGTGCATCTGTATTTGTTTGTAACTCAACGGCTTAGATTGCTTTCGTACGAAAGTACTAAATTTGAAAGCTATTGAAGCATTGTACCCCTTCACGTTTTGACTCGTCCATGACGTGAGCATATACGAGCGTTTCTTTCATATCTGAGTGTCCTAACAGTTCTTTGAGCGCTGCAAGATCTTTTGTGTGCCTTAGGTAAATTGTTGCAAATGTATGCCGCCCAACCTTGTGAGTAAGGGGTTTATCTATTTCGGCAATGGTGGCGATATCTTTCAAATTACGATTCATTGTTTGATCTGCCTGGATAACCTCGAATAAAGGTCCTTTCTTCCTGGTACCTACAATCTTGGATAACAAGTTCCGGAGTGGAGTGGATATCGGAATCTGTATCGGTTCCGGCTTACTGTTCCGGAGTTTCATCCGGAAATAAGTGAAATAGTCTTCAGTAAACTGCTCCAGTTGTAGTTTCTTTGCATCCCCAATATGTAAGCTGCTGAAGCACATGAATAGAAAGAATTCTAGTGTTTTATGCAGTTTATATTCCAACCCGCCTATATTATATAACGATACGAGCGTGGATAGTTCTTCTTCATTAAGGTAAACACAGGTAGATGTGACTCTTTTAATAGACCATTCCGTAAATGGGTTCTCTGCCATGTATCCGGCTTTATACGCAGCTAACACATATTTTTTGATGATGGCCATGTTTTTATATGCCGTATTTGTGTTGTTGTCCAGTTCTCTCCGGAGATAGGCAAAATACACATCCAACCAATCGCGTGTTATATCGTCAAAGATTAGGTTAGCATTGAAATCTTTCATTTTACGAATAACACTCATGTGAGTATTGAGTGTTGTTAGTTCCGTGCGATGGGAGATCTTCTTCATATAATCTACGACGAAATCGAAAAAAGTATCGTAATCGGATGGGCGGTTGTATTCACGCATAAAAAGGTCACGGGATAGTTTTCTATCCCTGAGACGGTATTTCACAAATACGTTGTTGACACGTGCCAGGATTGTTTCTATAATCAGATTCTTGTCGGCTGCTTGTTTGTCTCCTGCAGTGACTATATTCTTTTTCTCATTCCAATGTTTCACCTCTACCGCGATTTTAGTAGAGAAGTTGATTTTCTGGCGCTGGACATAAAAGGAAATCCATACGACACCAGAGGCGTCGTTACCATATTTGCGGAGGTATATTTTAATGCTCTTCATGTGCTACAATCGTATTGTTTTAACATCCCCGGACTACATTCGGTCTGCATTTGCACGATTTTCGTCCCATTTGGAAGGGTAGTTAAGTTACTGATAATCAATAAATGACAAAAGCTTCGACCATTTCTGATCGAAGCTTTTGCGCTACTTTGAGGTTCCTGGCGGATTCGAACCGCCGTACACGGTTTTGCAGACCGCTGACTAAGCCACTCATCCAAGGAACCAGCTTTTCGTTTGCGGTTGCAAAGGTAGTACATTTTTTGAAATTACCAACTATCCGCAACCTTTTTTCTTCTTCTCCTTTTTAGCTGTACTACACTCTGCACGCTTTTCGTCCATCAATTTCTTTATCTCACAACCGGTTACGCAATTCGCACACGGATTATCTTTTTTCTTCATCCGGCGGAAAAAAGCATAAGAAGCCCATCCTATCCGGACGACACATAACAGTAACAGGATGGCTACCACCCATTGTTGCCAATTCGTCATATAAACAATCCTCCTATTCTATAAATGGCAAATGTCATTACCCACGCAAGCAGCGTAGTATATATAGCCGTAAACATTGCCCACTTCCAACTACCGGATTCCTGCCTGATAGCTACAAATGTTGCAATGCACGGAAAGTATAACAAAACAAATACCATATAGCAAAATGCTACCAACGGGGTAATAGGAATACGTTCTGCAAGACTTGCAGCGTCGGCATCAGCATTGTTTGTATAAAGTACTCCCAGTGTACTTACCACCAACTCCTTGGCACCTACGCCCGAAAGCAAACCTATACCTAACTTCCAGTCGAAACCTAACGGTTTCAATACGGGTTCAATTGCTTTTCCTATCTGTCCGATGTAAGAATTCTCCTGTTGCTGCGCCATTGTCTCGTATGCATCATGATTGGGGTAGTATCCCAATGCCCATATCACAATAGAAGCTATCATAATAATGCCTCCCATCTTACGAAGATACTGTGCACCTTTCTCCCACGTATGCCGGAAAATGGCTTTAGCAGTCGGTAAACGATATGGCGGAAGCTCCATAACAAACGGAGTATCATCTCCTTTCACCAGAAAACGGCTGAACAGGCGCGCCATCAATACCGCCAACAGAATACCTATTACGTAGATAAGCAACATTATCATACTGCCATTGTTCGGGAAAAAGGCGCCTACCAACAGCAGATAGATGGGTAGACGGGCGCTGCATGACATCAATGGATTGACAAGTATAGTGATTAAACGGCTCTTACGGTTCTCAATAGTACGAGAAGCCATTATGGCAGGAACATTACAACCGAACCCCATGACTAATGGGATAAAGGATTTACCATGTAATCCCATCTTGTGCATGATTTTATCCATAATAAATGCGGCACGCGCCATATAGCCGGAGTCTTCCATCAATGATATGCAGAAATAAAGAATCAGGATATTTGGCAGGAAAACAATAACGCTGCCTACTCCACCCACAATACCGTCCACTAATAAGTCTTTCAGCGGCCCTTCTCCCATATTATTCTGTATCAGATTTCCGATAATTCCCACCAGCCATTCGATAGCCATCATCGGATATTCGCCAAGAATGAATGTTCCCTGAAACATGAGATACATAAACAGAAAGAAAATAGGAAATCCCCAGAAGCGATGTGTCACGATAAAATCTATCATACGGGTAGTATGCGCCTTGTCTTTCTGATTTTCCACAAATGTTTCTTTTAAAGCGCCCGATATGAAACCGTACTTGGCATCGGTAATTGCGTGTTCACAATCTTCATTGAGCACATCATGAATACGACGACTTTCCTGGTTGCGAACGGCTATAATCTTTTCGCCATTGGGCAATGCTTCGACTATTTTCCTCAGGTCACGGTCGTTTTCCAATAGTTTAATAGCCAGAAAGCGCGTAGAATATTCATGGCGAATGTTCTCGTTCTCACTAATAATGCGTTTAACCTCTTCAATGCTACGTTCCAATTCCGGGCCGTGATTGATGTGTATATGGCGATAGAAACCATGAGAACGCTCTTCTTCCTGATAATTACCCGAACCATAACCGGGCACATATTCCTGATGCCACTTTGCCAAGTCCTGCAAAACTTCAACCCGAACTTCTCCTTTTTTGTCCAGAAAGTCGGCGCCTTCATAAATACTGATAACCACATGGAACAGTTCATCAATTCCTCTGCCTGCGCGCGAAACCGTAGGTACCATAGGAACACCAAACAATTCACTGAGTTTCATATAATCCAGCGTATTGCCGCTGGATTCCAGTTCGTCGTACATATTAAGTGCTATCACCATACGCACGTTCATGTCAATCAGCTGGGTTGTCAGGTAAAGGTTGCGTTCCAGGTTCGAGGAGTCTACTACGTTGATAACGATATCCGGTGTTTCATCAATGATGTGGCGGCGAACATAAATCTCTTCGGGGCTATATGCAGAAAGCGAATACGTACCGGGCAGATCGACCAGACGAAAGTGATAGCCTTGAAAATCGAAGTAACCTTCCTTGGCATCTACGGTGACGCCACTGTAATTGCCTACATGCTCGTGCGAACCGGAAGCGATATTAAACAGGGATGTCTTACCGCTGTTGGGGTTTCCCACCAAAGCTACATTAATAGTACGGCGTTTTCCGAGAGCAATGTGTTTCAATTCTACCTCACCAGGATAAATATCCTCTCTCATTCCCGAATGATATTCAGGCTTCGTTGCATGTTTCTTCGCTTCCTGTTCGCTGATGACTTCGATCCTTTCCGCTTCCTGCCGGCGCAAAGATATCTCATAGCCCATCACTTCATACTTTATAGGGTCTTTCAATGGAGCGTTCAGTAGCACTTCTACCGTCTTTCCTTTGATAAACCCCATTTCTACAATCCGTTTACGGAAACCACCGTGCCCCAGCACTTTGACGATTACACCTTTCTCTCCAGTTCTCAAATCGGACAAACGCATAGTTCTCTTTCTCATTAATTTCCGTGCAAAGATATGATACTTACACGTAGTCGGCAAATTATTTAGATTGTTTTTAAATAAGACAGATAAAAAAGCCTACTTATTCCATACGTTTTCCGTATCCTCTCCGTATCTCCTCCCGTTCTCCTCCTGTTCTTCTTCCGTTCTTCTTCCATCTTGTTCCTATACAAAGTGCTATTTACCGGGGAATTATGGAACAGGAGTGGGAACAAGATGGGGGGAGTTACTTAACTCCTGATTTGCATTAATTACTAATTGTTGCTTCACTAAGATTTAGCCTGCATGATTCATAAGTGCCTTGTCATAAATGAGAATTTAG
>NZ_DBDF01000002.1:0-23598 GCF_002293435.1 Bacteroides sp. UBA939
GCAAAATTTAAACAGGCTCTTAGCTTTTTAGAGTTTATGTTCTATCATAACCCTCTATTTCGGGACAAATCATAAGTTTGCCGCCAGATACTTTTTAATCTCCGCTACCGGAATCCCTCTGCGACGTGCATAGTCCTCCAACTGGTCATTCCCTATTTTACCGACGGCAAAATAACGCGCGGCGGGATGCGCCAGCATCAAACCGCATACGGTGGCGTGAGGACGCATCATTCCATTTTCAGTCAAGGTGATGCCTATTTGTTCCATGTGCAAGAGTTCATTCAACAGAAAATTGACTGACTGGTCGGGCAAGGAAGGATATCCCACAGCAGGACGAATGCCCTGAAACGCCTCTTTCAGTAATTCAGGTATAGTGAGATTTTCATCTTTGGCATATCCCCACGCAACTTTACGTACATATTCGTGCATTTTTTCGGTAGCAGCTTCGGCAATGCGGTCGGCAAGGGTTTGCACTAACATGCGCTTGTAGGGGTCATTTGCGTACAATAGCTCTATGCCTTTATCGCAAGAAGCAGCGAAAATGCCCACAGTATCAGGGATACCCGAAGAAACAGGGCGTACAAAGTCGCTGAGACACAAGAATGGGTTGCCGTCCGGGTGAGGCGTTTGCTGGCGGAGCAAGGGGAAGACGGTATTGTCCAACAATAAATTATCCTCGTCGGAATTGGCCTTGCAAAGGTGGAAGATAACACGTACCCGGAAATCCGCATCCAAGTGATTAAGCATCCGGTTGGCTTCCTTGAACAGCCGCATGGCTTCCGCCGCTTTGTTTCGTTCTTCTTCGGGAAAAGTGGTGAGCCAGGAAGCGCGGCAGGCATCACAGTCGTGAATACCGGCAATTGCGGCAAAGCGCGGCTGGAATCCCCATGCATGGAAAAAGTAAATCCAATTAATGTAAGGGGCGACATCGTGAATAGCGTACACCAACACTTTCGTCATAAATCAAAACGCAGTTCTTCGCCCCGGTACGTATCGTCCACTTGTCCGTCACCGTATATCAGATGACCGTTTGCAAAAGTCTTTTCCACCTTCCACTGGAAAGTGTGTCCTTCAAGCGGACTCCAGCCGCATTTGCTGAGAATGTCATTAGCATTCACTTCCCACGGCTCATTATGGCGGACGAGTACAAGGTCGGCCTGATAACCTTCGCGGATATAACCACGTTGGCGGATGCCGAATATCACGGCAGGAGCATGGCACATCCTTTCAACGACTGTTTCGATAGTGAATATACCTTTGTCTACAAGTTCGAGCATACTGACTAATGAGTACTGAATCATGGGCATACCCGACATTGCTTTCAACGCGCCTCCTGCCTTTTCATCAAGCAGGTGAGGAGCGTGGTCGGTAGCAATCACATCGATAATTCCGATACTGGCAGCATGACGTAAAGCGTCGCGGTTATTTTTTCTCTTGATTGCAGGATTGCACTTAATACGGGTTCCCAATGTTGCGTAATCCGAAAAGCTAAATAACAGATGTCCTACACAAGCCTCAGACGTAATACGTTTCTCCGCTAAAGGCGCATCACTGAGTAGTTGCAATTCGCGGGCGGTAGAAACATGAAGCAGGTGCAGTCGTGATCCAGCTATAGTAGCCATGCGGACTGCAAGTTCGGACGATTCGTAGCAGGCCGTTACGGAGCGTATGGTTGGGTGTTTGTCAATAGGAATATCCGGTTCATTGCGGTATTTTTCTTTGTTAACCTTGGTATTCTGATTAATAATATCCTGGTTTTCGCAATGCGCGGCAATCAGCATATCCGTTCCATCGAAAATATTCAGCAGGCTGTTGGTCTTATCCACCAGCATATTACCTGTACTGGAACCCATGAAAAGCTTGATACCGCATACACGGTGTTTGTCTAATTTTCCAAATTCGGTATAATTCTCGTTAGTGGCGCCGAAATAGCAGGAGTGGTTGACGATGCACTTCTTGTTCAGTAAGTCAAACTTCTCTTCCAATGCGCTGAGTGTGGTAGTCTGCGGATTAGTGTTAGGCATGTCCATAATGGACGTGACACCTCCTGCGGCGGCAGCCCGGCTTTCGGTCAGGATATCGGCTTTGCGCGTCAGCCCCGGTTCGCGGAAATGTACGTGGTCGTCTATGATGCCCGGCAACAAGTAACATCCGGTGGCATCTATTACTTCATCGCAGGGAGTGGATGGTTCATTTTTAGCAGATGGTTCATTCTTATAAATAAGAACTTCGGCAATGCGCCCGTCTTCAATCACAACAGAACCACACTGGGAATGTCCTTCGTTTACTATTGTGGCGTTATGTATCAGTGTTCTTTTCATCTTACTTAATTGCTCTTTTTCGGATACTTGTGAAACCAGCTGTGTATTTTCAGCTTAATGACCCCGAATACAGCTTCTCCGAAGATACTGCTGTTCATTTTAGAAGTTCCTAATTCGCGATTAATGAAAATCACCGGTACTTCTACTATATTGAAACCACATTGGTAAGCGGTGAATTTCATCTCAATCTGGAATGCGTAACCCTTGAAGCGGACACCGTCCAGGTTAATTGTTTCCAGTACTTGCCGGCGGTAACATTTGAATCCGGCAGTGGTGTCGTGTACCGGTAGTCCGGTAATAAGGCGTACGTATTTGGATGCGAAGTAGGACATTAATACACGTCCCATCGGCCAATTCACTACATTGACACCGCTGACATAACGTGAACCGATTGCTACATCAGCTCCCTCTTCGGCACATGCTTTGTATAACTTGGGAAGGTCAGTGGGGTTATGGCTGAAATCGGCGTCCATTTCAAAAATATAGTTGTAATTATGTTGCAGCGCCCATTTGAAGCCTGCGATGTATGCAGTGCCTAAGCCCAACTTGCCTTTACGCTCTATCATGAACAGTCGTTCGGGAAATTCCTGCTGTAAAGTCTTGACGATGGCGGCAGTACCGTCAGGCGATCCGTCTTCAATAATGAGGATATGGAATACTTTTTCCAAAGCGAAAACAGCGCGGATAATGCTCTGAATGTTTTCCCGTTCGTTGTATGTGGGAATAATAACGATGCTGTCCGATGTCTGCATATTCATAAATAAGAGAGTTCTGATTAGTGGAACAAAGTTAAGTGTTTTCTATCACATACGAATAAAACTAAGGATTATTTAGTAATTTTGCAGCCATTATGATGACAATCACTGATTTACAACAAAAATATGCCGCTCATCCCAATGTGGAAGCGATAAGTAGTTTATTAAAAAGATCGTCTGTTCGCACCTTGTATTGTGGAGGTTTGTCCGCATCCGCCGCTTCGCTTTTTTCGTCCGTACTGGTACAGCGTGGAGAGTTTCCTTTTGTTTTTATTCTGGGCGATTTGGAGGAAGCCGGATATTTCTATCATGACCTTACGCAGGTGTTGGGGACGGAGAAGGTGTTGTTCTTTCCATCTTCGTTCAGGCGCGCCATTAAATATGGGCAGAAAGATGCGGCGAATGAAATTCTCCGTACCGAAGTACTGAGCCGTTTGCAAAAAGGAGAAGAAGGACTTTGTGTGGTGACTTATCCCGATGCGTTGGCTGAGAAAGTAGTCTCCCGCAAAGAATTGGAAGATAAAACGTTGAAACTGCATTCCGGAGAGAACGTGGATACGAATTTCATCATGGAAGTATTGCGTAGCTATGGTTTTGAGTATGTGGATTATGTCTATGAGCCGGGACAATATGCTGTGCGCGGCAGTATTATTGATGTCTTTTCTTTTTCTTCGGAATTTCCCTATCGCATAGACTTTTTTGGCAATGAAGTAGAAAGTATCCGCACCTTTGAGGTAGAAACCCAGCTTTCGAGAGAAAAGAAGGAGAGCGTAGTGATTGTGCCTGATTTGAGCCGTAGCTTGGAACAAGGCGGTACGAATGTTATGGTTTCGCTTCTGGATTTCTTGCCGGAAGATACCATATTGGCAATGCGTGATTTCCTTTGGTTGCGCGAACGTATTCAGACGGTACACGATGAGTCGCTTACCTTGCAGGCCATTGCAGCCCGTGAGGCAGAAGAAAACGGTCATATATCTTTGGAAGGAAAATTGATTGATGGCGGAGAATTTACCTTGCGTGCACTCGACTTCCGCCGTATGGAGTTCGGCAATAAACCTACCGGTACGCCGGATGCTACCGTCACTTTCAATACGACCGCCCAGCCCATCTTCCATAAAAACTTTGATATGGTGGCGGAGTCGTTTAAAGAGTATATTTCCCTCGGTTATACCTTATATATATGTAGCGATAGCATGAAGCAGACAGATCGTATCTGTGCTATCTTTGACGATCGCGGAGACGATATATCTTTCACGGCTGTAGAGCGTACCCTGCATGAGGGATTTGCCGATAATACGTTGCGTCTCTGTGTCTTCACCGACCACCAGTTGTTCGACCGCTTCCATAAATACAACTTGAAGAGCGATAAAGCCCGTAGCGGAAAAGTGGCTCTGAGTCTGAAGGAACTCAATCAATTTAAACCAGGTGATTATGTGGTGCATACCGACCATGGTGTAGGGCGTTTTGCCGGACTGGTGCGTATCCCCAATGGTGACACCACCCAGGAAGTGATGAAGCTGGTTTATCAGAATGAAGACGTCGTGTTTGTTTCCATTCACTCGCTGCACAAAGTCTCCAAATATAAGGGGAAAGATGGTGAAGCACCACGTCTGAACAAACTGGGTACAGGCGCTTGGGAGAAGCTGAAAGACCGTACCAAATCAAAGATAAAGGATATTGCCCGCGACCTTATCAGGCTTTATTCCCAGCGTCGCGAAGAAAAAGGGTTCCAGTACAGTCCGGACAGTTTCCTGCAACGCGAATTGGAGGCATCTTTTATTTATGAGGATACTCCCGACCAGAGTAAAGCCACAGCCGATGTGAAAACGGATATGGAAAGCGCTCGCCCTATGGACCGTCTGGTATGTGGAGATGTAGGTTTCGGCAAGACGGAAGTTGCCATCCGTGCTGCCTTTAAGGCCGTGGCAGATAATAAACAAGTAGCCGTGCTGGTGCCCACTACCGTATTGGCTTACCAGCATTTCCAGACTTTCCGTGAACGGTTGAAAGAACTTCCCTGCCGGGTGGACTATCTGAGCCGTGCCCGTACCGCTGCACAGGCAAAGGCCGTAGTGAAAGCGCTTGCGGACGGTGATGTGAATATCCTCATCGGTACTCATCGTATTCTTGGTAAAGATGTGAAGTTTAAGGATTTAGGTCTACTCATTATTGATGAAGAACAGAAGTTCGGTGTTGGCGTAAAAGAGAAACTACGTCAGATAAAGGTGAATGTGGATACTTTGACCATGACCGCCACTCCTATTCCCCGAACCTTGCAGTTCTCGCTGCTTGGTGCGCGCGACCTTTCGGTGATACAGACTCCTCCGCCCAACCGTTATCCCATTCAGACGGAAGTGCACACTTTTAATGAAGAAGTTATTGCCGACGCTATCAACTTTGAGATGAGTCGCAACGGACAAGTCTTCTTCGTCAACAACCGTATAGCGAATCTCATAGAGTTGAAGATGATGATAGAACGTCATATTCCTGATTGCCGTGTTGCTATCGGTCATGGTCAGATGGAACCCGCAAATTTGGAAAAGATAATATTGGATTTTGTAAATTATGACTATGATGTACTGCTTGCCACCACTATTATAGAGAGTGGTATAGATATTCCAAATACCAATACCATCATCATCAATCAGGCTCAGAACTTTGGTTTGAGTGATTTGCACCAGATGCGTGGTCGCGTGGGGCGCAGCAATAAGAAGGCATTCTGTTACTTGCTTGCTCCTCCTTTATCCTCGCTCACTCCGGAGGCAAAACGTCGCTTGCAGGCTATTGAGAATTTCTCCGATCTCGGCAGTGGCATCCATATCGCTATGCAAGACCTTGATATCCGTGGCGCAGGCAATATGCTGGGTGCGGAACAAAGCGGCTTTATTGCCGACTTGGGTTATGAAACCTATCAGAAGATACTCACCGAAGCCGTTCATGAACTGAAAACGGATGAATTTGCCGAACTCTATGCCGAAGAGCTGAAGGGAGACGGTACCATCAGTGGAGAGCAGTTTGTAGATGAATGCCAGATAGAGAGTGACTTGGAACTTCTGCTTCCTGCAACTTATGTAACGGGTAGCAGTGAACGTATGCTTCTTTACCGCGAATTGGACAGTCTGGTGCTGGACAGGGATGTAGAAGCTTTCCGCACCCGTCTGGAAGACCGCTTCGGACCTATTCCTCCGGAAACGGAAGAACTATTGCGCATTGTTCCCCTTCGCCGTCTGGCGGCACGTATGGGTGTAGAGAAGGTTTTCCTGAAAGGCGGACGCATGTCGCTGTTCTTTGTTTCCAATCCGGATAGCCCGTATTATCAGAGTCAGGCATTCGGTAAAGTCATTGCGTATATGATGAAATACACGCGTCGTTGCGATTTGCGCGAGCAGAATAACAGGCGTTCCATGCTGGTGAAAGATGTCCGGACGGTAGAGGAAGCGGTATATGTGCTGCAAGAGGTGATTCTGATGGAGGCCGGGGAGTGATTGTTACATCAGTTTCTTATTGATTCGTTTAAATTAGAAGTTTAATATATAAGTCTTTCTATCTTTGTCTCAACAAGAAATTAAATACATGTATGGCTGCAAAATTATATAAGCCACAAGACAGCGAAGCATCGCAAGTTAATGAGCCAATGGCTGTTTATCAACGGACAGCCGCTGAGATTAATTCTTGTGCCTTATCTGAGACTGAATTGAACATTATATTACGCTCGAAAGAAGAATATAAACAAGGAGAATATTATACGCAAAAGGAAGTTGATAAGATGATAGAACAATGGCTAAGCTAAAATATGTATCGAGCTACATCACTACCAACCACACGATGTTTCCCATGTGAATATTTTAGAATATATTATAGCATTCATGATAAACACATTTTGGTTGAGGGTATTTTTGATATGCGTCAAGCTCCGGCAAAAGCACCCTTCCAATAGTTTATAAACCAAAATCAAACAAGTCCTTATCTTATCGCCCGAATTGTATCGCAAATCCTAAATTAAAGAATGTGATATTGCTCTTGAACCAATTGTGGTTCACCCCATCGTCATATCCGTCCGGATTGTAGAGCCGGGCATCGGGATTGTTAACCCAGTCTGCCATGAGTATATCGCCCCGGAAGATGCCTGATACTTTCCCGGTAATACGGAATTCATAACCCATACTGAATGACAGCCCGAAATACCCTTTCTGGAAAAGATATCCGTATCGGTCGCCTCGTCGGTACGTCCTCTCTTGATAGTTCATATAACCAATGCCGAATCCGAAGAATGCACCTTTGTCTCCGTCACTCCACAGATAGCGAAGAGTGGCTGCGGGGCGTACATAGTGAACATGCACTTTGTCAGGTAGATCGGCAATTCGCAGGTAGTCGTATTGAGCGCCCAGCGCAAAGTATGGGGTGAGGTAGTAGCGCCCTTCCAACATCAGGTCGTATCCTGCGCGGTCGCCGTTTTTGTTGAAGAACTCGTTGCGGTTTCCTTCTACGAGCGGTAGTGTCACTCCGCCACCTACTGCTATACTATAGGTTTGTGGTAAATGGTCTTGTGCTTGCAGAGCTATGCCTGCATAGCTTAGTAAGACGGTTAATAATAGTTGTTTCATCATTACTTATCAGATATTTATCGTTTTACATATAGTTTATCAATCAGGTCCTGTCGTCCTATGCGGCGCAGCTCGTTGATGATGTTTTTCCGTTCTTCGGGCTTATACCAGAAGAAGAACTGGCGTTGTGCCAGCTTTTCGCGTGGGGTCTTAGCACTGAATACGGGTTCGAGCGTATAGGGATGATAGCCGGTGTACCACGTTTCGGTGGCTACGGTCATGGGAGTAGGAGTGAAGTCCTGCACTTGTTCCAGATGGAAGTCCAGGCGTTTGGTGATGACGGCAAGTTCGGCCATATCTTCTTCCTTGCAGCCGGGATGGCTGGAGATGAAATAGGGGATGAGCTGTTGCCGCAGCCCTTCTTCTGTATTAATGCGGTCGAATATCTTTTTAAATTCCAGGAATTGGCTGAATGGCGGCTTGCGCATGATGCCCAGTACGCGGTCACTGGTGTGTTCCGGGGCAACTTTGAGGCGACCGCTGACGTGGCGGGCTATTAGCTCGCGGGTGTATTCCTGCGTGCTTTTGTTGGTGGCAGGGTCTTTACTCTGATGCAACAACAGGTCGTATCTTACACCGCTTCCGATAAAGCTTTTCTTCATGCCGGGCAGGGTATCTACTGCATGATAGATATCCAGCAGCGGACGATGGTCGGTATCCAGGTTCGGGCATACTTTGGGATGGATGCACGACGGGCGTTTGCATTTCTTGCAGACGGTTTCGTCGCGTCCTTTCATCCGGTACATATTAGCGGAGGGGCCACCGAGGTCACTCAGGTATCCTTTAAAGTCAGGCAGTTCCATGACTTCCTTCACTTCTTTAAGAATACTCTCCTTGCTGCGGCTTACGATAAACTTTCCCTGATGTGCCGAGATAGTACAGAATGCACAACCTCCGAAGCATCCGCGGTGGATATTGACTGAGAACTTAATCATATCGTATGCCGGAATGCGCTTGCCTTTATATTTGGGGTGGGGCAGCCGAGTATAGGGAAGGTCGAAAGAACGGTCCAGTTCTTCTTCTGTCAAAGGAGGGTAGGGCGGGTTGACGACTACCGTCATGTTATCCACCTCTTGTGTGATGCGGGAGGCGGCATATTTATTGCTTTCTTCTTCAATATGGCGGAAGTTGGCTGCCTGTTTCTTTTTATCTTTCAGGCATTCGGAGTGTGAGAAGAGGAGGATATCTCCTTCTGTTGCGACGAAATCCGCTGTCTTGCATGAGTAGGCAGTTTGGGGAATGGTGGTTAGTGATAAGTGGTTATCACTGAACATTGACTGCTTATCACTGAATCTTTTTACTAATTCCACTACCGGCTTTTCTCCCATCCCATAAATCAGCAAGTCTGCTCCGCTTTCTATAAGGATGCTTTTCATTACCCTGTCCTGCCAGTAATCATAATGTGATACCCGGCGCATGCTTGCTTCAATACCGCCCAGTACAACGGGAACATCAGGATATATTTCCTTCAGGATACGGGTGTACACAATCGAAGGATATTCCGGTCGCATGTCCGGTCGGGCATCCGGTGTATAGGCATCGTCACTGCGCAGTCGCTTGTTGGCTGTATATCTATTTACCATTGAGTCCATGCACCCGGGGCTGATGCCGAAGAACAGACGTGGGCGTCCTAACTTCTTAAAGTCACGCAAATCATCTCGCCAATTGGGTTGAGGTACAATAGCCACGCGCAGCCCTTCTGTTTCGAGGATACGTCCTATGACGGCAGCTCCGAAGGAGGGGTGGTCTACGTAGGCATCACCGCTGAACAAGATGACGTCCAGTTCGTCCCATCCGCGCAATTCCACTTCTTTCTTGGTGGTAGGTAGCCAGTCGGTCAGTTGATGTTCTTTCATGGGTAAACTTACATAAAGTCATTTATATTTTATATCTGTTGAATAAAGAAAGCTGTTTCTCTTTAGAAGAAAGATAAAAATGGGTTATAACTTTACATTTATTTTATGCGAAAGGAATCTAAAAAATTGATAACATCCGGGTGATTAGCTTCATCCTTGTGTCGAAGGAGAACCCTAAGAGTGTACAAGGTATGTTTAGTGTAAAATAGCCGGCAAAGGAATGTTCGGTGCTCACCTCTATTATCTAATCCGGTATAAGTAAAAGCTATGCCTTCCGGATTCCCTTTCAATTCTTCCTCTTTTAGAAATTTACCTTCTGGTGTGATATGTACCACCATGTGGATCATTTCTTTTCGAATATCGTTTTTTTGTTCTGTGGGTATTTCTTCCGGCATTTGATCTGGATAATAATGTGTTTCACTTATTGTATATGCTTCTATTGGAGATATACTTCTTTCTATTATCACTTTTTTTAGCCCTTCAAACTGTCCATCTTCTTCCTGTTTTTTGGGCGCTTTTCCGTAAACGTCTGTGCAATATTCGATATTTTCTTTCGGAGAATATATTTTTTGAGTCTCAGGGGTGAAAAGAAAATTCATTGTATAGCTAAGGCTATCGTTACTGAAACTTTTGATTTGATCGGCATAAAGGTTTATATTGAAGTTCTGCATGAATTTTATCACATCAACATTGAATTTATCTTCTTCTTTGCATATAACTTCTATTGTATAAATCTTCTTCTTGCCATTCCCTATGAAAAAGCGGATATATTCCCCATTATTACTTTGCAGTGAATAAGCATTTAATAAAATTCTTCCTCTTGTCATAGTGCTCTTATCAATGAGCTGTAACCCTTGACTATGAAGTTTGAGGGTGATGAGTTCTGCTTCTTTGCTTTGAACTATACTGTCAGTCGAATCAGAAAAATCCCATACACTGATTCTGTATAATTTGTTTGGATGTTCCTTTTCGTTTACTATATTTTCAAAGTTGTAATAAGTTCCTTCTCCTTCATGTAGTGTGCTGACTGTAGGGGGTTGGTAAAAGGAAGCACTAAATCCTAATTTATCCATTTTGATGGAGTGCCATTCTGGAGTGTCTTGTGCATTTAAAGGATTGGTAACGAGTATTATAAAAGTTTGAAGAAAAAAATAAAACTGTTTCATCTTTTTGTGTATTAGTCTGGCACATATCATTAGATAGTCTATTGCATTTTAAATTGCAACCTCATCTGTTCTCCGTCATAAATCTCGCGGAAACCGATTTGTTGTTCGGCAAGATACTCTTTCAAGTCATTGAAAGCGGCGGCATCGTCCATGATTATTTCCAGCTTCTCACCCGGCGCGGCTTTGTACATGGCTTTCACGGCCGGGATGAGCGGGCTGTAATGCTGTTGGTGACAAGTGTCGATTGTTTTCATTTTCTCACTCTTCTATAGTTTCCTGACTGGAAAGCCATTCCAGATAGAGCTTGATGAGTTGTTGTAATCCGAAGGCTTTCATATTATTATGGTATATCACATCAATGCAGAGGTCTAACAAGTCCTTGCTATCTTCTTCTTGTGATGCAATGAGGGAGCGAATGTTCAGTTTCAACTTATCCAATACGGATTCGTCTACAATGCCGTTGCTGTCGATGAGATGGCGGAAAAGTCCGTATTTCTCAATGGTTGCCAGATTTTCTTCGGATATCTCTAAACAACGGGTGCCGCTGGGGTTTGCTTGTATGGTGTACATGGCCTATTCTATATTTAAGGGTTTATACTCTAAGGACAAAGATAAGTGTTTTTTTAATTGGGCATAACGAAAAGAGTGAAAAACCTTAGTTCCCCACTCTTCTTTATTTCTATTTGGCGAATATCTATAGCGGAATGTATTCTACAAATGCTTCCATCGCTTCATAAGATGCTAATCCTAAACTGTCATACAATGCAGCAGTGCCACGGTTACGGTCTTCGCTGCGTTGCCAGAACAGACGCTCGTCGTTGCCCATGAACGGTGCGCTTTCCATCTGTGACTGGTGTTTCAGGATTGAGTTGCGTTTGGTGCGCAGTTCTTCGGGGCTGATGGGTACAGCCATTTCGATGTTCTCAATTTCCCATTCCGCCCATGCGCCGCGGTACATCCAGATGCGGCAGTCTTTCAGCCATTTTGCGCCTTCTTCTTTTTCCAGGTCAACCGCTGCAAACACGGCGTCGGTGCAGACACGGTGTGTACCATGCGGGTCAGCAAGGTCACCGGCAACGAAAATCTGGTGAGGCTTTACTTCACGCAGCAGGTTGCGAACGATTTCTACGTCAGCCTCGGTCAACGGACCTTTTTGAATTCTGCCGGTTTCATAGAATGGCAGGTCGAGGAAGTGGCAGTGGCTTAACGGAATGTTATTGTACGTACAAGCGGTACGCGCTTCACCACGGCGAATCAGCCCCTTAATAGTCAGAATATCGCGCGTATCAATGTCACCGTCTTTTTTCTCTTTCAGGAACTTGCGTATTTCTGTGTACTTGTCGGTAATCACCTGGTCTTCGCTGTTATTGAAGAGTTGGTTGAAACCATTGATGAAATGCAGGAAACGAATTACTTCTTCGTCGCCGACGGCTATGTTGCCGGAGGTTTCATAAGCCACGTGTACATCGTGCTTCTGTTCTACCAGGCGGCGGAGAGTTCCTCCCATGGAGATAACGTCGTCGTCCGGGTGCGGAGAGAATATAATGACACGTTTCGGATACGGTTTGGCACGCTCGGGGCGATAGGTGTCGTCGGCATTCGGTTTACCGCCGGGCCAGCCGGTGATTGTGTGTTGCAAGTCATTGAATATCTTGATGTTCACATTGTATGCCGAACCGTACAACGCCAGCAGTTCGCTTAATCCGTTTTCATTATAATCCTTGTTAGTAAGTTTCAGGATTGGTTTGCCGGTTATCTGGCACAACCATACGATAGCGGTACGAATCAGCTTGTCGTCCCATTCGCAAGAGGTTACCAGCCACGGATGATGAATACGCGTCAGGTTGCCGGCGGCGGAAAGGTCGATAACGACGTGGGCATTGTTGTGGGTTTGCAGGAACGAAGCGGGAATCGTATCGGTTACCGGGCCTTCCACACATTCTTTTACCATTTTAGCCTTGTCCTCACCCCATGCCATCAGATAGATTTTTTTGGCTGACAGGATAGTGGAAACACCCATAGTGATAGAACTGATAGGCGTGCTTTCGGTGCTTCCGAACATTTTGGAGGCTTCGTTGCGCGAGTCGTTGTCCAATAAGATTAGACGGGTGGTAGAGTTCAGACGCGAACCGGGTTCATTGAAACCGATATTACCTACGCGTCCTATACCTAATAATACGGCATCCAAACCGCCGAAACTTTCAATACGCTGTTCGTACAGGCGGCAGTATTCAAAGATGGTATCTTTGGGAATGGTGCCGTCCGGACTGAAAATGTTCTGTTTGTCTATATCGACGTGGTTAAGGAACATTTCATTCAGAGCGTTTAAATTGCTGTTGATAGCGTCCTTCGCCAATGGATAATATTCGTATAGATTGAATATGATGACATTACGAAAGCTCAAACCTTCTTCCTTATGCATACGGATGAGGGCTGAAAATACGTTGCGGGGAGAATTACCGCCCGGTAACGCCAATACGCAGAAACGTCCGGCTTTCTGTTTGTCGCGAATCAATTGTGCTATTTCGCAGGCAATGTAATTGGCGCCTTCTTCAGCAGATTCGTAAATGTCGGTTGGGATATCTTCCAATCGGGTCAGTACTGACCTTTCGAATGCATTCTCAGGCCTGTAATACCTGGGGGAGACTCTGTTGAGAGTGATTTGAGAACTAAGATTGGTTTTCATAAATAAATTTGGTGTTAATAAATTGATGGGGGCGTGTATTCCTTAGAAAATTAACAAATATGCGAAAAACAATGTTCACTCACATTAGTGCAGGGGGTTGTTTCTCGAAATTAAGGAGTATTTCCGCCTTACCGTTTCCGGGTACAAATGTAGCTACTTTTTGGCAACCAAGCACTTACTGCTTTGGGTATTTTTTCTAAAAAGACTAAAAAATGATAGTTTAACGGTGTGTATGATTAACAAGAGTAATCACTTTGTCACTTTGTATTTTAAGTTGGCTGAGAATGCGTTATTTCCGCCCGGATGCCCGCATGACCGGAAATACGCGAGCGAAAATCAGTAAGTGCCAGGCTGATAGTGAGATATCGAAATACTTACATTTATTCCAGAACAAAATGCCTCCTGAAAAGTCAGATATAAGGGAAAAACCGGACAGGATAAGTCAACTACTTACAGGTAACAATTCAATTACTTATAGGTAATCAGTAATTTACTTACAGGTAGTTGGTATTTTACTTATGGGTAGTTACTGTTCTACTTATAAGTAGTTGGTGTTTCATCCCTAAGCAGCAGGTTGTTTTTGCATAAATAGCNNATAGCTTGTAAATATGCAATAGTGTACATAAATACTGCATCATTATTCTTTATTTATTCATCAAGTATGCTAAAAGATGAATTTATAAATCAAGGCGTGTTACGAAAAGCGGAATAATACTATCATAATGAATGCAAATGGCTGTTATTTGTTGTCATTTAGATATTTCCGCAAAAACACCCTCGAAGCTGTTTAAAAAGAGTATGAAATGAAGTTGAAAATCTGAAGGATTTGGATTACTTCACGAAGAAGGTCGTAGAAGCTGTATTTCCGGCATCATCTACAGCAGTCAGCGAATGTTTGCCGGAGGCAGGTTGCAGGGAGATTTTGTGGAAATCCTGCGTCTGTGTAAGGTAAGCGCCGTCGAGATGCCAGAAGATAGTAGCTCCGGAGTTGCTATGTGCCAGTTCAATGGTTAGGAAGCCCGGACTTCCGTCCATCTGTTTGGGCAGGGTAATGTGCGCATTGATGGGTGGATAAATAAATTGCATAGGCTGAAGCGCATCCTCTCCGCATCCCGGTTTAAAGGGTGGGAGCGGACTGTATTCGGGATGATGCTGTTTATAGTACCATTCCCATACGGGTGGCAAGGTGAACCATGATTTCTGAATAGTAGGTTCCATATTGGCGCAGCTCTCGTAGATACGGTAGGTTTCGTCGGCAGATAGAGTTGTGAGATGATGATACGGACAAGCCTCCGTCTTTAGTCCCGAAGGAAGAATCAACAGCGTATCGGTTTCCTCGCAGAACCGGCTTTTCAGATGACCGGATTTCCGGCATACTTCGGCTTCTATGAAGATGCCGGCAGGTTGTTCGAACCATGATGAAGAAGGGAGTGTATTGAATATCTCGAACAGCACCGGACCTGCCGTCCGTGCTCCGACAAGCCCGGGTTTGCCTTCTCCCGTAGCGTTTCCTACCCATACGCCTACGGCATACCGGGGAGTGGCACCAACAGCCCAGGCATCACGGAAGCCGTAACTTGTTCCGGTCTTCCAGGCAATGGGGTGCATGGAAGGTATTGATTTCCAGTCTATTTCTTCAGGACGGTTTACTTCTGTCAAAGCATTGAACGTTTGCCATACGGCGCCCGGCTGAAAAACGGAAGAAGAAATCATTTGCTTTCTTTCTTTGCTTTCCTCTTTATCAGAGGTGTAAAGAGTATTAGAAGAGTAAAGATTGTCAGTAGAGTAATGAGTAGAATCATCCGGAGCGGGAAGCAGCAGACTGCAAGTGCCTTGCGGAAGTTGCAGCAGACTTCTGCCCATGTTGGCATATACGTTTGTCACATCCCACAGGGTGGCTTCCGCACCGCCCAGAATAAGAGACAATCCGTAATGGGATGCCGCACGGTTGATTGTTTTCAGTCCTGACAGTTGCAGGAAGCTGTGGAATTTGGGTACTCCGTATTTTTGAAGCATGGTTACAGCCGGAATATTCAGTGAGCGGGCAAGCGCTTCCGATGCCGGTACGGCTCCTTCAAACTGCAAGCTGAAGTTTTGGGGAGTGAATCCGTTGATATTAATCGGAATGTCCGGTAACAGCATGTCCGGCAACAGGCTGCCTTCCTGCAACATGGCATAGTACAGGAAAGGTTTCAGAATGCTTCCCGTGCTTCTGGGAGCCTGGATAACGTCCACCTGGTTCCCGTCTTTTTTACGCTCAAAGTTTACATTGCCGCAGTAAGCCACTGCTTGATTTGTCCGGATGTCGATTACCAGGATTGCCAGGTTTCGTATGTCGCT
Organism: Bacteroides sp. UBA939; assembly: GCF_002293435.1. GTDB lineage: Bacteria > Bacteroidota > Bacteroidia > Bacteroidales > Bacteroidaceae > Bacteroides. The sequence goes on from NZ_DBDF01000002.1 coordinate 15,729, forward strand.
CCGGTTGAATTCGCTGCTCCAGCGTTCGGCGATGCTTTCTATCTGGGTCTGAATATTTCTGTCGATTGTCGATATGGAGTACGCTCCGTTTCGCTCCTGATAGAAGCGACTGACTAAATGCGGTGCGACTTGCGGTAGCGGATGGGGTTCGTCGGGTAGCGGTTCGCTGATAGCCAGTTCATAAGTTGATTTATCAATAATTTCTTTCCTGTACAGATGTTTCAGAAGTCTGTTCCGCTTATTGAGCAATACGTTGCGTGCTTTAGAAAGGTGAACCATAGCAGGGGCATTCGGAAGTACGGCGAGCATGGCGGCCTCTGCCCACGACAAGTCTTCGGGCGAATGCCCGAAATAGCGCCATGCCGCCGCATCAAGTCCTACCACATTTCCGCCGAATGGGGCGTGGGAAACATACATGGACAGGATGTTTTCTTTTGAAGCGCTGAATTCAAGGCGGGTAGCCATAATCATTTCTATGAATTTCTCTCCATAGGTTCGAGGCTTGTTTCTCGCTAACCGGATGAGTTGCATAGTAAGGGTACTTCCACCGCTTACGATGCGCTTGTTGCGTACGTTCCGGTAGGCGGCTTTGCCTATTGAGAAAGGATTGACTCCCCAATGATAATAAAAGTACCGGTCTTCAAACTCCACTAAGCACTGTTTGATTTTCTCCGGAGTAGTGCTGCGTGGTGGGAAACGCCATTGACCGTCGGAGGCGATGCGTGCGCCCAGTAACTCTCCGTTGCGGTCGGCGACAACGGTAGAGTAGGGGACATGGAACAGTTGGCTCGGAAGGCAAAAGATATAAGCAATCGCCAGAAAAGTAATAATAACAAGTATTACTTTTCTGGTGATTGATAGTTGTTTGAAGCAGTTGATTATTTTGGTTGCCATTCTATTTTCATGACTATCTCTATTAGCTTCGCTGACAGATTATTTGATATCTTTTACGAAGGTACTTATGTACCACTCTCACCTACCACCCCGCCCTTCGGGCACTAACCCCCTCCGGCTCCCCCGTTATCGGGGGAGAGCAACCTCCCGGGAGGAGGGGAATAGAGATAGTCTTGATTATCAATAGAGATAGTTCACTATATACAGACAAGATGCGAAACTTCAATTATTTACGTTTAAACAGTACCCTATTTACTTACAATCGTCCTTCCTGCCGTTGTCCGTGCCTGTGCCGTGGCGTCATACATGGCTTCGCATTGTATGGCAGGCAGTACAAAAGTACCTGAATAGGTAGCTTGCAGTCTCACAGTGAACTTCTTCAGTTCGCTGCGTCTCAGGTCGAAGTAAGTAAGCACGCGGTCGTCGCGAATATCCTGATAGGTACAGTTACTTATGAACCTTTCGTTATAAATCTCCCATCCCGACGGTATGATATACGTTAAAGCCAGATTACTGTAGTCGGTAGTCCCGCTGGTATTGCCTACGGTGATGACTGCCAAGAAATCTGTTCCTTGCTTTATATCATCTACGGATATCGTAGCGCCTTCCATATCCGTATATTTCACGTCCAGACGGATATTGTTCGCCATAGCAGGCAGAGTATCATTGAGCAACTGCGTGCGTATAATGAGATCCATGCTTAATGCCCCCTTGCCCTGATTTGTTACACTTACCTCTCCCGAATTGGGTGACGTGGACAGTTTCTTCTCAAATACTGCTTTGGCAGACTTCACATCAGGCTGTTGCTTTCCGTTCCATGTCCACTTAAACTCTAAAGACCCTGAGAGCTTTTCGGCCAAACGTCCCATCGCCATCAGTGAGAAAGCTGTGGATTGCGTACTGAACCAATTCTCATTCGTCAGATTCTGTGAAACTTTCTTAGCTTGTTGCAGGGTGGCTTGCTCCCTGTTATTCATTAAAAGAAGCGTTTCCAGTATCATGGCTTCGTCACGGTCGAATGAGCCGTAGATGTAGTTCTGCGAAGAGTAGGGGGTAACGGTTGTTTCCGCATTGAACACCAATTCTTCGGCAGTTTTCGTCTTGCCCGTCAGCGCATAAGCCGCAGCCAGTCTCCACTTGGCTTGCAGAGATAACCCAGGTTGCTCTTTCATCCTGTTCATAGCTCCCTGTTCCGGAGCGCCTGCCAATGCCAGCGTGTATAACCTGTATGCCTGTTGCAATCCCGATTGCCAGTACGTCCAACTATTGTTTGACTCCGGCATCCGCCAGTTTTGTGCGGCGGCGCGCTGGAATTGCTTCCATTTGTTCAGTACATTCTGGTTGACTGCGTACCCTTTCTCCTGCGCCAGTACCAGGAACATGCCTGCGTACGAACTAATCCATTCGTCGGCAACTGCGTTCCCCGGCCAGTAAACGAAGCCTCCATTAGGTAGCTGGCGACCGTAGATTTGACGGATGCCTTCCTGTATATTGGCTTTTATCTTTTCCGCTTCTTGGCTGTCCATAGCCTTGAACTGACCGACGAACAACAATGGCAACGCTTTGGAAGTCAACTGTTCCGTGCAGTGGTGCTGGTAATTATACAGATAGTCGAACCGGCGGGTAATGTCTACCGACGGTATGCGTGAAACCTCCAACTGTATGTGGCTGTTCTCAGCAGATGCGTTCTGCAAGGTGTACGGAATGGTTACGCTCTTTCCGCTTTCCACCCATTGACCGGTACGTAAAGTAACTGTCGGGTTCGGATTCCGGACTTCGATTTCAATCGTTTCTTTGGTCTGCTTGCCATCGCCCTCGGCTGTCAGGTTAACGGTTACTTTTCCGGTTTGGTTGCCGGTCTTTATTTTGAAGTAGACAAGCTGGTCACCCGGTTGGGCAAAGGAAACGGATTGTTGTGCATTTCCAACCAACTGTACGCCGCCGCCGGAAGTCCGGATAGATACCTTTACGTTCTTCACTTCTTTCTCCATAGCGAATACATTCACCGGAACATTGATTTCCTCCTGCGTGCTAAGTACTCGCGGAAGTGTGGACAACAGCATCAACGGAGTCCGTACAAAGGAAGTCTTCTCCGCTTTTCCGTAAGCGCCGTCCTGTCCGGCTACTACCATCGTACGCACAGAACCTACATACATCGGCAGTTGCAGCGCATGTGTTTTCTGTTTCCCTTTGTCCAGATAGAAGGGGCCGATGAACTTGACTACCGGCTTGAAACGATTCGCTTTTGCGTCGGCAGGTTTCATCGTTTCGTCGCCACCTGTACTGAACAGGGAGCTGTAACGTCCGGAAGTTGCTCCCAGTACGTCGTCGTACATATCCCAGGTACGGATACCTAATGCCTCACGGGCGTAGAAATCATTCCACGGGTCGGGTGTCTTGAAGTTGGTCAGGTCAAGCAGTCCGTCGTCTACAATAGCCAACGTATAGGTCATTGGTTTACCGTTCTTTTCGCTGACCGTGATATTGAATCCTGTCTCGGGACGTAATACTTCCGGCATATTGATTTGCGGTTGCAGTATGGTTTGTTTATTGGTAACCATCACGGGGACAATTCCGTACATACGTATCGGCAAGTCGTTTACCGTCTGCGCATGAGGTTGCAGCAGGCTGACGTGCAGGTAAACATTCGGAGCCATTTCCGGTGTTACTTTGAAGGAATATTTTGTATCTCCCTTATCGGACACCTCTATCCATTCCCGTTGCAATACGTTAGAACCGTTTTCGAGAGAAACCAGTGCGCGCCCTCCTGCGGCAGCCGGGATAATGGCTGTTGCTGTTTCTCCGATTTCATAAGATTCCTTATCCAATGTGAAAGAAAGCATTTTGATGCCGCTGGGGTCAGTCTTATCGGAACGTCCGTACCAGGCGGGCCAATCTATGTAGACAGTCCCGCCGGTGGCATGACCGCTGTCCCTGTCTTTCACGTAAACCAGATAACGTCCCCAGTCGGGATAATTAACCCGGAACTTGAAAGTAGCTTTTCCGCCTGTAGTCTGTATATTTCCGCTGGCTACGGGAGTAATGGAGCTGCTGTTGATGTAAGTACCGAAAGTTTCACTCCGGTTTTCCCACCACCAGCTCCAGCTGACGCGGTAAATCTTGTATTCCAGATTGGTACGATTTACCAATTCTCCCTTCGCATTTACCGTAACGAGGTCGAATACATGGTCTTTGTCCGTCTCTATGTATCTCCCTTTCGGTTGGTTCAGGTTGATACCTACATAGGATGAGAACGGGGATAGTGGAATGCTCTGGGTGTAGATACTGGCATCCCCTCCCGGTTCGAACACACGGGCGGTCAATGTTGCATTCAGCATCCCGGGAGCATTCGTGACGGGTAATTTCAGCATAAAGTTTGTTTTTCCTTCTGCATCGAGTGTCCCCTCGAACACGTCATTCTTAACCGTAGTAAATTCGCTTGCCGGGTTGTTGAAAATGTATTGGCTGTAGTTCTTGAATTGCGTGTTGACTTTTGACAAGGACATCTCTACCTTCGTTTTCAGTCGTGAAGCGATGGCTCCTGTCAGCCACGAGGAAGACAGGGTAACCGGTACTTCCTTCTCCGAAGCCTGAATGATATCCTTCGGTAGCTTTATATTGATTTTCAGACGGTTTGGCTTTATGGTTTCAATGCGCAATCCTTTGCGGAAGGTGGAACCGCCTACTTTGACGTATGCGTTCCACAGCCCGGTCGGGTCTTCCGCCTGCGTTGCTACATTGAATGTATAGAACCCGTTTACGCCTTGCGTGGATATCATCTTGGTGTAGAACTGCCCCATCGGATTATAAAGTTCCAGCGCTACGGGGTGCTTGTCCGGTATTCTCTTCTCCCGGTCTTCCAGAACGAAGGCTATGTGCAGCGTATCGCCCGGCCTCCAGACGCCTCTTTCACCATATACAAACCCTTTCAGTCCTTTCTGAACATCTTTTCCGCCTACATCGAAACGGCTGACCGATTGTTCTTCACCGTCCGCCACACGGATATATGCTTTCTGCTTGTCCGCTTCGGCAACTACAATGAGAGGAACGCCTTGCGGAGTAATTTCCGCAAAGCCTTCACCATTCGTTTCTCCGGTTCCGATGGGTTGCAACTGGAAGTTATAGACAGTTACCTTAGCTTGCCCTATCGGTTGGGTATCCAGAATATTGCTGACAGCAATCCAAAGCTTGTTCATTGAATTCCGTTTCACAATCATACCGATGTTCGAGGCAAATACGTTGCAGGAAGCTACCAGGTCGGAATTCATATAATACGAAGGGTCGCAAGGATTGTTACGCTCTTGCCAATTGTATAGCCTCCAATCCATCTTTGTGCTTCCGGTATAATAAAAGTAACCTTGGGGGATATCCCATTCGGCTTCATTCTCTTCGGAAAGTACATTCCCGCTGACCTTTGTCAAGCCTTCCGGAGTTGCATTTTTTGCGAATTGCACATTCCGTTCTCCTCCTCCGCTGCAAGGATAGGCTGAATATTCCTGGCGGAAAGAAAGTACGATGCGATAGATGGCTCCCGGTTCCTGACGGATAAGTCCGGCAAGGTCTATTGAGTAGTCTTCCCATTTGTGGACATCCTTCGTATTGTCTTCGCCTAACCATAAGGTTTTCCGGTAAACCAACCGTCCCGAACGGCGCAGTTCCTGGGCGGATGAAAGCGTATTGGTTTGCATGAACATCAGTACGTTGTTCTCAAAAATGCGGATAACGTCTAAATCTACCGCATAGAGGTTGACTGCCCGGAATGGGATAATCAGGCTTTTGGAGTTGGGCAAAATGGCGGCGGAAGTAGTTATTTCCACCTGAGGTTTCAGGTTTACTTCGCTGAATGAGATGGAATGGGAAGCGCCGAGTGATTTGTCTTTGCTGCTTTTCACTCCTTCGTGTATCTTGAGTGTGAGCTTGCTTAGCTGGTTGGCTTCAAAATAGATATATACTCTATTGTCTTTTACCTGAAATACGGAAGTCGATACTTCGGGTATTTCAATCAATCCTTTCAAATCCTGTGTTGTAGATACAGGTTCGGAAAATACGACTTCTATTCCGTTTTCAGGTTCATCAACGCGCTGGGCCGAAAGGAAGCGGAATATATTTCGGGCAGGGATTAACACGCTTTCAGTCACTGTATGGTTGATGCCTGCCGGACTGCCGTCGGCTTTTATTTCCAATTGATAATCTTCGTCTTCCCGCGTGATGTTATTTATTTCGAAGTTATAGCGTGCCGGATTGTCGGTCGATGTGATGTCGACCGGATAACTTTGTCCTTTTCCGTTTCCGACTGAAAGCATTTTATCTACGACTTCTTTCTTGGTCGCATCACTGAAGAATATTTCTCCTTTCACAGTTGCTTGTTCCGGCTGAGTGCCGGCATCAGTCTGTATCAGCGGGGCGATTTGCAATACGAAGTTAGGTTCCTGTACACGGAAAGAGAATTTGAACTCTTTCGATTGATTGTCCGTTTCTACAAAAGTCCCTAATTTGAAGGTGGCTTCATAGAACTGTCCGGGTTTCAGTTGTCCCTCTTCGGGAGCAAATTCAATGGTGTTGTTATTGACCCAATATGCCTTACCTTTCAGGGAAGGTGAAAATTTGAACGGGTTGTCTTGCAGTTCATTATTCAAATCCACCACGGTCTGGTCCTGGGTCAGTTCAATGCGGATGGTTGAAGTTTGCGAAATAACCCCTCCTGTATATGCATTTACGTATGAAGCATACTCGGCAGGGGGAATAATGTCCTTCTGGGTTTTCGCACAAGAAGAAAATAACGCGACGGTCAGCAACAGGGGAAATAGCCTGTTAGCTATACTGTGTAAGTTTTTGATACGTTCCATATATGAGATATTAAATTGTCTGCTCTTATCTATTATTTATCACCTGTCAACCGAAAAAGAGTCGGCATCCTTCCATGCCGGGAATTTGTTTCTGAATTCTCTCAAAGCCGAAAGGTCGAGAGTAGCGGTGGCGATTCCTTCTTCATTATCGGGTACGTCAGCCAGCAGTTGTCCTTTGGGTGAATAAATCACACTGCCGCCATTATAAGAATTCTGGTCGCCATCAGTGCCAATCCGGTTCACGCCACATACGTAACTGATATTTTCGAGCGCGCGCGCCTGTAGCAAGACATCCCATACCCGGCGTCGGGGGACTGCCCAATTGGCTACATATATCAGAAGGTCGTATTCGTTGTTTACGTTACGGCTCCACACCGGGAAGCGCAGGTCGTAACAGACGAGTAGAAGAATGTTCCATCCCCGGTATGAAATGACGGGACGCCGGTTGCCCGCCGTGAAATATTCCGTCTCGTTTCCCATACGGAAGAGATGGCGTTTATCATAATAATAAGTTTCTCCTTCGGGAGTGAGGAAAAAAGCGCGGTTATAGTATGTCTTGTCTTTTCCCCGAACGGTATCTTTGTCGCAGGCAATGTAACTGCCTGCTATGGCTAACCGGAATTCCGCAGCCCATTGTCGCAAGAGCGTGATTGTTTCTCCCGATGCAGGCTCAGCCAAGCGTTGGGTGTCCATGGTGAATCCCGTAGAGAAGGTTTCGGGCAAAACAACAACCTCTGTCGCTCCGCGAAGCGTTTCCAGTTTCTTGCGGAGCCGGCGGAGATTTTCTTGTTTATCTTCCCAAACGATGTCTGTCTGTAATAGGGTTACGCGCATAATGTTATTATTATATACTGAAGTTTCGTAAGTTACTTGTATGTTAATGAAGTATGTCTATTGATAATCAGGATTATCTCTATTGACAATCAAAACTATCTCTATATGATTTCAAAACTATCTTTATTGATAATCAGGATTATCTCTATTGACAATCAGAACTATCTCTATTGATAATCAGGATTATCTCTATTGACAATCAAAACTATCTCTATTGATAATCAAAACTATCTCTATTGATAATCAGGATTATCTCTATTGACAATCAAAACTATCTCTATTCTCCTCCTCCTGGG
>NZ_DBDF01000002.1:23673-36682 GCF_002293435.1 Bacteroides sp. UBA939
AATAGAGATAGTTCTGATAATCAATAGAGATACTCCTAATAATCAATAAGTATACTCCTAATAATCAATAAATATACTCCTAATAATCAACAATATAAATAGCTTGCAAAACTTAAACTATATAGATCGTGGATTAAGTATTTTTTTCTCGTATCAGAACCTTATCAGAACAGTACCCAATCCTTACCTTCTCCGTGTCTGCTCCATGTCCTATAGAGAGGAGTTGGTAAGGAGCGGGTAAGGAGCAGGTAAGGAGCAGGTAAGGAGCGGATATTATTAAATTTTTCCTAACTTAAAGTTCTTTGGGTTCTTACCCTTAAAGTCTTTAAAGTAAAGTTTTATCTCACGCATATCTTTTTCAAGATCCCCTGTCGGCATCACAGCTTTGGTAGACGTTACCGTTTTGGTAGCATAATCTATACCGATCAGCATGATGGGAACCTGCGCTCTATGGGCTATGTAATAGAAACCTTTCTTCCAATTCGGATTCGGTTTACGCGTTCCCTCAGGCGTTATGGCCAGGTGGAACTTTTTGCTTTTGGCAAACTGGTCGGCCATCTGGTCTACTAACGACGTTTTATGCTTCCGGTCAACAGGTATGCCTCCTGCCACCTTGAATAACAATCCCAGCGGGAAAAAGAACCATTCCTTTTTCATCATGAAACTGGTTTTCCGTCCGATGGCGCCGTAAAATAGCTTGCCAATAAATAAATCCCAATTAGAGGTGTGAGGTGCCGCGCAGATTACGCATTTATCATAATCAGGTACCGTCACGTTCGTCTTCCATCCCAAAATGCGATAGTAGATAAATCCGTATATTGCTTTCTTCATTCCGGATGTTTACTTCAGTTCAGTTATTCCTTTAACAATCTCGTCCACCTTTATATTAAAGTCTTCATGAAACTTTTTATAATATCCTTTTGCATTTTTGGATTCAGTGTGGCTGATACGGCTAACGAATTCGTCCTGCATATTCAGGACTGCCGTCATCAGTTCGTCTGCTTTGTTTTTATCGACTCCCGGTACGAACAAACCGTTTATCAAACACTCCGTGAACAGTTCTCCTGCAATATAATTAACATTCTTCTTTAGTTCTCTTCTACTTGCCATAATCTTTACTTTTTTAGTGAATAATTTGAAATATTTCCGGTAAAGGTAAGTACTTTCTATGGTATAAACCAATATTTCGTGTTTTTTTTGAGGGACGCATCCTTTCATTATTCAGAAAAAAAAGCGAAATTTGCAACGTTTTTGAACAAAACTATACTAACACCTTTAAATAATTAGATAAAATGACTAAGAGTGCATTGCAAATTGCAAGGGCTGCATATCAGCCCAAACTTCCAGAAGCGTTGAAGGGAGCCATCCAGGCAGTAACCGGCGCAGCTACACAATCAGTAGCCGACCAGGAAGCTATCCGGGAATTGTTTCCTAATACGTACGGGATGCCTTTGATTAAGTTTGAAACAACGAGCGAAGTTATTAATTTCCCTGCAGTCAATGTAGGCGTTATCCTCTCCGGAGGTCAGGCTCCAGGTGGGCACAACGTGATTTCCGGTTTGTTTGACGGTATTAAAAATATGAATCAAGACAGTAAACTGTATGGTTTCATTCTTGGTCCCGGTGGTTTGGTTGACCATAATTATATGGAACTGACTGCCGACATCATTGACGAATATCGCAATACGGGTGGCTTCGACATTATCGGTTCGGGACGTACGAAACTGGAAAAAGAAGAACAGTTTGATAAAGGCTACGAGATTCTGAAGGAATTGGGTATTAAGGCGCTGGTTATTATCGGCGGTGACGATTCCAATACGAATGCTTGTGTGCTGGCTGAATACTACGCTGCCAAGGATTACGGTGTACAGGTAATCGGTTGCCCCAAGACTATCGACGGTGACCTGAAGAATGAGATGATTGAAACGTCTTTCGGTTTCGATACAGCTTGCAAGGTTTACTCTGAAGTTATCGGTAACATTCAGCGTGACTGTAACTCGGCGCGTAAGTACTGGCACTTCATCAAGCTGATGGGACGTTCCGCTTCTCACATTGCGTTGGAATGCGCTTTGCAGGTTCAGCCTAACGTGTGTATTGTGTCGGAAGAGGTTGAAGCAAAAAACATGTCTCTGGATGATGTTGTGACATACATTGCCAAGACAGTAGCCGAGCGTGCCGCACGAGGTAATAACTTCGGTACGGTTCTGATTCCCGAAGGCCTTGTTGAATTTATCCCGGCTATGAAGCGCCTGATTGCCGAATTGAACGACTTCCTTGTCAACAATGCCGAAGAGTTCTCACATATTAAGAAGTCACACCAACGTGATTACATCATCCGTAAACTTTCTGCGGAGAATTCAGCTATCTATGCCAGCCTGCCCGAGGGAGTTGCGCGTCAGTTGACTTTGGATCGTGACCCGCATGGTAACGTACAGGTGTCTCTTATCGAAACAGAGAAACTGCTGTCTGAAATGGTTGCTACCAAGCTCGCCGCCTGGAAAGAAGAAGGTAAGTTTGTGGGCAAGTTTGCTTCCCAACACCACTTCTTCGGTTACGAAGGCCGTTGCGCTGCTCCGTCCAACTATGATGCCGACTATTGCTACTCATTGGGTTACACGGCATCGGCTTTGATTGCGAATGGTAAGACAGGATACATGTCGTCCGTACGCAACACTACCGCTCCTGCCGATCAATGGATTGCAGGTGGTGTGCCTATCACGATGATGATGAACATGGAACGTCGCCACGGCGAGATGAAACCGGTTATTCAGAAGGCATTGGTGAAATTGGATGGCGCTCCTTTCAAAACATTTACCGCCCAGCGTGAAAGATGGGCTGTGGAAACGGATTATGTATATCCGGGACCTATCCAGTATTTCGGGCCTACGGAAGTTTGCGACCAACCGACGAAAACGTTGCAGTTGGAACAGGCGAAATAATCTTTTGAGATGCTTTCAGTTATAATATCCTTGTGTGATATTGGGCTGAAGTATCTCTATTCCCCTCCTCCTGGGAGGTTGCTCTCCCCCGATAACGGGGTAGCCGGAGGGGGTTAGTGCCCAAAGGGCGGGGTGGTAGGTGAGAAAAATATTCCTTAGTTTTATGATTATTAGGTATTTTTTACCTACCACCTCCTCCTATGGGTACTCCTCTTCCCGGAAGGAGGAGGATATACCTTAATGAAAGAAATCAAATTATTTGTCAGCGAAGCTAATTGAATTACTGTTTCTTTCCTTTCTAAACTATATTTATTATTGTCGTGTATGGCAGACAAGAAACCTCGTAATACTACTTCTCGTCGGAAACCTGCTACGCATTCCGCTACGCGTCCTGTCCGTTCTGCGGCATCTGCTGCTAATCGTACCCCTGCGCGTCGTGGCAAGAAGAAACTCAAGGTGGGCGTTACGATGCCCGCATGGTTACGTGCTATGATTTCCGTAGGTATAATTGCCATCTTTTCCGCCGGGTTTTATTGGTTTTTTGTTCGTCCATACGCTTACCGTTGGAAGCCTTGCTACGGTCAGAAGGGATACGGTGTCTGTATGCCGTGCAATTATGAAGTGCATGGCATTGATATTTCCCATTACCAGGGCAGTATAGACTGGGCGGAGTTGACCTCGAACCGGGCATCCCGTTTTCCGATTCATTTTGTTTTCATGAAAGCTACCGAGGGGGGCGACCATAGTGACGATACTTTTCCGTTTAACTTTGAACAGGCTCGTCGCTACGGTTTTATCCGCGGGGTCTATCATTTCTTTTCCCCTAAAACAGACCCTGACAAACAGGCTGATTTCTTTATCCGTACCGTCCGGCTTACTCCGGGCGATTTGCCGCCTGTACTTGATGTGGAAACTATCGGTAAGAGTTCACCCCGTGATTTGCAGGTTGCTGTCAAAACATGGCTTGACCGCATAGAGGCGCACTATGGTGTGAAACCTATCCTTTATACTTCTTATAAATTCAAGGAACGTTATCTCAGTGATTCCATATTCAATACTTATCCCTATTGGATTGCCCATTATTATGCGGATTCTGTGGAATACGAAGGTCCGTGGCACTTCTGGCAACATACCGACGTGGGCAATGTCCCCGGTATCAAGGAAGAAGTAGACCTGAATGTGTTTAATGGTACGTTGGAAGAACTTGTAGGGATGACGTTGCGGTAACATCTTTTTATAGATAAACAAACAGTGAAGGCTTATAGATAAACAAATAGCAAAAACGAAGAAGTATGAAAAAGACTAAGAATAAAGGATTTACCCTCAACGATTATCTGAAAGCGGCAAAGAAAGGAAGTCGTGAGGCAGAGATGGAATTGCTTGGCCCCGGTTTTCATGCCGTACACCGGGTGCATGGCTCGAAGAAGACTTATACGCGGAAAGCGAAGCATAAGGGAAAGGAGGAATAAACCCGCGTCATCCGCATTATCTGCGGATGAGAGATGGTAGACTTAAACTTTTTAACACAACTTTTCGAGGAATGCGATCGGCTTTAGCTCCTCTAACTCCTAAGCAAAGCGATAATTCCTTAACTCCTGATTTACATCTATTACTTTTCGAATTTCACCGCTGCCCAACGGTTCTTCTCCTGATGATGTATAAAATGTAATCCGTTACGCTCGGCTTCTGCTTGGATAACAGGGATGTCGTCTACATAAAATCCGCTCATAAGTAGTTGGGAGTCTTTGTTCATGCAACGTACATAGTGCTTCATATCGTTCAGCAGGATATTCCGGTTGATATTGGCAATGATTACGTCGAACGGGCCTTGCTTTTCCAAAGAAGAAGCGTCTCCCTGGAATACGGTAATGTTGTCCACACGGTTTAGTTCTATGTTTTCGAGAGAATTGCGTACGCACCATTCGTCAATGTCGATGGCTGTACAAGGCTCTGCACCACGCATACGGGCAAGAATGGCAAGAATAGAGGTGCCGCAACCCATGTCAAGTAAAGACTTTCCTTGCAAGTCACTATCCAGCAATTCACCAATGATGAGGCTGGTAGTCTCGTGATGTCCCGTACCGAAAGCCATTTGTGGATTGATGATGATATCATACTCTGCCTGGGGAACATCATTGTGGAACGTACTATGGATTACACAACGGTCACCGATAACAATGGGCTGAAAGAAATTCTTTTCCCACTCTTCATTCCAGTCTTTCTCTTCGACTTCTTTATACGTATATTCAATAAGTGTGTCAGTCAAAGGAAATTCTTTGATGGCGCTTTTTATGGTTGCTTCATCAAATAAATCTTTCTGTATGTAGGCGGCAATACCATTTTCCTGTTCTATAAAACTTTCGAAACCAACCTCGCCTAAGACGGCGGCAAGTACATCGTTGACTGTCTCCGTGCAGGGAGTAGTGTAAAAGGTAAATTCTAAATATTTCATTGGAATACAATTTATTGATAAATGCAGAACTCCTTTCTATAACTTTCCGTAAGGCGAACCGACTTCTTTGTATATTTGTTTATTAGCTGCAAATGTACGGGAAATCATTTGTATTTTATGCCGGCTGAGTGAAGAAAGCTATTGATTCTTTAGAGGAAAGATGGGTAATAGGGAAATCCCTATAATCATTTGGGGAAAATCTTCCGTGAACGGTAAATCCTGTCATTATCTTTGTGACGTGAAATAATGAATTAAAGTAGAACTTATAAATTACACGTATATGAAAAAGATTGTTTTATTATCGCTTTTTGCCATGTGCCTTCCCTGGATGGTTTCGGCACAGAGCGTAAATGACGACCTTTACTACATTCCTTCAAAAGACAAGAAGGAAAAGAAGGAAGAGAAACAGGAGAAGCAGACCGTAAGGATTGCTCCGGCTGAAGAAATTGTAGTAAAGTCGAATGCGCCGACAACGGTCTATACGTCGCCGGGCAATACAACTATTGTTGTGCAAGACCGTAAAGGGAATACTCGTGATGTAGACGAATATAATCGTCGCTACTCTTCCAGAGAGAATGATTTTGTTATGGAAGACGATACTCTGTATATTAAAGAAAAGGCAGTGCCCGATCCGGAAGGTGAATGGGTAGGAGGCTTCGAGGGTTCGCAGGATGATTATGAATATGCCATGCGTCTCGTGCGCTTCCGTAGCCCGCGTTATGCCATAAGCATCAGCAGCCCGTATTATTGGGATGTTGTTTATGGCCTGAATTCTTGGGACTGGAACGTATATACGGATGGAATGTATGCTTATGCATTTCCTACTTTCTCCAACCGTTTATGGTGGGATTGGCGGTATAACTCCTATGGCTGGGGAGGCCCTTCTTATTACGGTTGGGGTGGCTATTCTCCTTATCATGGTTGGAATAACTGGTCTTATGGTTGGAACGACTGGTCTTATGGCTGGGGAGGCTTCTACGGTGGTTGGAGTTGGGGACACCATAATCATTATTATCCCGGTGGAGGCTGGTACTCCGGTAGCGGATCCTGGGGAGGTAACCATAGGGGCAATGGCGTATACACAAACCGTCGTCACAATGGAACACGTACCTCAACAGCTCGCCGTACAATCGGTACTAATAGAGCAACAGCTACTGCCAGGCCAGGTAGAGGCGGACAAGTAAGACGTGGCGAAAGCGGAGCTACCCGCCGGGTTGTAGGAACACGCACTGCCAATGAACGTCCGGGAATGACTACCCGTACTGATGCAGCTTCTTCAAGACGTTCTACTTATACACGCCCAAGTAGTACGCGAAGTACTTCTCCTTCAAGTAGTAGTAATGTAGAAAGCACACGTAGCAGTAGCCGTGGTAGCTCTGCGAAACCTTCTTCTTCGGGAAGTAGCACCGTACGTGGAACTTCTTCGCGTAGCAGTAGTAGCCCGACATATAGCCGTGGCAGTTCACGCAGCAGCAATAACAACAGTTCCCGCTCTTATGATAGCGGTCGCTCTTCTTCTTCCCGTTCTTCTTCTACTCGTTCTTCCAGCAGTTATTCGTCAGGAAGCAGTTCGCGTTCGAGTGGCAGTAGTTCATCCGGCAGCAGTAGCAGCGGCAGTTCTTCACGTTCCGGCGGCGGTGGAGGTGGTAGCTCTTCACGTTCCGGCGGCGGAAGAAGATAATATTTGAATGTTTCACTCTAATTGAATGAATTATGAGAAAAATAATGATGACAGCCCTTGGTATGCTCGTTTCAGTAGGCGTAGGGGCACAGACAATATATGATGCAACGAACATGGCGAGTAAAGATTTGAACGGAACAGCTCGCTTCGTGGGTATGGGTGGCGCTATGGGAGCGTTAGGTGGCGACATCTCAACCATCGGTACAAACCCTGCCGGTATTGGTATTTACCGTAGTAATGACATAATGACCTCTTTCGGTTATTCAAGTTTGGATACTGAGAGTAAATACCCAGGTAAAACACTTGGCATGGGTAGAAACCATTGGAACTTTGATAATGCAGGTTTTGTACTCTCTACAAAAGTCGGTAACTATACCTCTTTACGTTATGTGAACTTCGCCTTTAATTATCAGAAGGTAAAATCCTTTAATCGTAATATGACTACGGCAGGTGATTTGGGAGGTTATTCGCAAACATACCAGATGGCTGCTATGACTGATGGGCTTTCTAAAGATATATGGGATCAGTTTAATCCGTTTGATCATAATGATATCGGTTGGTTGTCCGCATTAGGATATGATGGATATCTGATAAATCCGAATACTACGACTGATATTCCTCCATATACCTACTATACAAGTACATTAGGTCGTGACGATAGACCGTATCTTCGTGAGTTCCGCTCAAAGGAGACCGGCGGCATTAACCAGTTTGATTTTAATCTCTCTCTTAATTTTAATGACCGCTTCTACCTTGGTATGACTTTCGGAGCCTATGACGTGAATTATAATAAATATACATTGTATGATGAGGATTTCCGTACGCCAAACGGAGAAGCTACAGGTGCCGGTTATGAATTGGAGAGCTTTAATAAAGTAACCGGTTCCGGTTTTGATGTTAAGTTGGGTGCTATTTTACGTCCTTTTGAAGATTCGCCTCTGCGTTTGGGATTAGCCATACACACTCCAACGTTTTATAAATTGACATGGGCAACTTCTGCACTCTTGGTTTCTGATTTATATAATGATGTAGATGAAATTGTAACTGCTACGGTAGACAGTTATGACTACTTGGATGATGAAGATATGAATTTTAAATATAAATTAAATACTCCGTGGACTTATAATTTGAGTTTGGGATATACGGTAGGCAGTCAATTGGCTTTGGGTGCGGAATATGAATATAAGGATTACTCTGCAATGAAATTCCAATATTCGGATGGTGAGAAAATGACGTGGGAGACGAATGAAGCCAAGATTGGTTTGAAAGGCGTCAGCACATTTCGTATTGGTGCGGAATACAAAGTGATACCTGAATTTGCATTACGTGCCGGGTATAATTATAGTAGTCCGGCTTTCAAGAGTAATGCTGTTAAAGCTTTGCCGATAAATTCTATCAATACCGATACGGATTATTCCAATCTTAAGTCGTTGAGCAATTATACTTTGGGTATCGGTTATAGAGGTTCTTCGTTCTATGCTGATTTAGCTTATAAGTATTCGGTACAGAAATCGGATTTCTATCCGTTTGTTAATCCGGTAATGGTTGAGGATGGAGATGAAGAAGTATGGAATTACGTATCTCCTGAAGAGGCAAAAACAAAGGTAACCGATTCTCGCAGTCAGGTAATATTGACTTTAGGTTTTCGCTTTTAAATAAGAAACTGTTCTCACAAAATAATGCAGAACAAAACAGTTTCTGAATAACGATATAGAGCAAATAATTTCTTATTGCAAATAACTTGTGTGTTAAATTCAAATCTCCGGAGGCTGTGATTGCGAACTCCGGAGATTTCTGTTTCTGTCTATATGGCTTTAGTATCTTATTTTATCTTCTTTTGCTGCCCATGCCTCAAATGCTTTTATGGCTTCATTATGTAACAAGACTTCTGAAGGCAATTTACGGTCAGCAGGTTTTAAAGCTATTTCATCGTAAATAAAGGAGTCATCAAAGCCGATGTTCTTTGCGTCAGTCTTGTTGTTTCCGTAATATATCTTATCTAATCGTGCCCAATAGATGGCGCCAAGACACATAGGACATGGTTCGCAGGAGGTATATATCTCGCATCCGCTAAGGTTGAAAGTCCCTAATTTGGAAGCTGCAGCACGAATGGCACTGACTTCGGCATGTGCTGTGGGGTCACACAAAGCTGTGACCCGGTTTGTACCGGTAGCTATAATTTCTCCATCTTTGGCAATGATGGCGCCAAATGGGCCGCCACCGTTAACGATATTCTCCGAAGAGAGTTCAATCGCTTTTCTCATAAGTTCTTCCTTTGTCATAACATTAGGATTAGTTTAGACAAAACAAAGATAATAATGTTTCCGGTATTTTCCAAAATTGCAAATCGTATTTGATTTCAGCTAACAAGAGGCTACCACCAACAATTTCTACTTGAACACAAAACCGTTCGAACATAAATCCGTCTCGTGAGACGAATAAATTCATCTCACGAGACGGATTTTTTTGTCTCATGGGACGAATAATTTCGTCTCACGAGACGAATTTTTTCGTCCCACGGGACGAATATAGATTACCAATACCAACCTATGCCGATAGATGCCGGATAGAGTTCAGGCCCTTTATTCTTTTCAAATAAGGAAGTGAGGGCGAAGCGGGCATTAAATCCCAGACAATCGTAACCTGCCTGCAATAGCAGATTCAAACCGAGCGGATGCGTATTCAGCTTATCGCTCAACGTATGTTTCTTACTCTCATATTTAGCTCTGGATGTGATTCCTAAACGCCATTCCAATTCAGGTCCCGCTGCGATGAATGCACGGCGACTGCCGAATTTTGTTTGCCATTCCAGACTGACAGGAAGACGGAAAGCCCAATAGCGTAACCAACTTTTCTGATACTCTATATCATCTTCCGCCGGACGGCAAACGGTGATGCCGTCCGCTTTCTCAAAACCATAGTTATTGTCCAGCTTATAAACCATGCGTGCAAAACCGAGGGTAGTGGTCAGTCCCCAATGGTTGCCTGGGGTAATGGCTACACCGGTATTGAATAGGTTGATGCCCCATTCCCAAGACTTGGAACCGAGTTGGGGTACTTTGGCAGAGTATTGGAAGTTGCTTCCCGACAGTTTGTTGAAGCCGAAATAGACAGCAGGATAATGAGGGTCGAAGCGATAATAACCTTTTTTCTTTTTCACGAAAGGTACGGATACGGTGGTTGTCTGTTCGATGCTGCGCCCGTTCAGATACACGCCCTCGAATACTTGTGTATTTTCTATTGTGTCATTTTCCGCTTTGGTTTCGTACATCTTCACCTTGATTTTGCCGTCATGTTCCTTGATAATCACTTTCCGTCCATTGAGGTAAAGTGTAGTGTCTTGTGGAATACTTTTTTGCGCCATAGTCGTTATGGAAACCATGAGCAGAAATAAGAAGAAAATTTGTTTCATAAGATTTTATTTATTTGTGAGTTATAGTTTTCAGAGTGAGTATTTACAGAATCTTAATACGGGGTTATTCCTTACTGAATATTAGTGTGACAAGGTCGTCACTGTCTATATTGCCTTCGATATAGATAAGTGTAGCCTCACCTTTTTTCCCGAGACGGAAGAGGATAAAGCGGTTGACATTACCTTGCAACGGGGGAAGTTGATAATATCCGGATTGGATATATCCGTCGGTTACCACTTCTTTTATCTTTTTGGCGTGTTCACGGTCAACCTCCAGGCTCCGATAAATATCGGGGAGCGCCCTTTCCGCTTTTGACAATTTCAGGCTTTGGTAGTGGGTAATATCCCAGTTCTTGGATAGCATCTTGGAAAGTTCCACGTATGTGGCACCCTTTTGTTTGCCGTATTTCTGGAATACGGATGCTATTTGTAATCCCTTCTGGGCGTAGATGCCGGTACTGAATAAGAGCAGCAGGCAGCATAGCAGGGTGCGGATGAGCTTTTTCATAATCGTATCTGTTAGTTCTTTATTTTTTCAAATTTATTCAAACATCAGGTCAAGCACTTCATCTTCCGTAGTTCGCATGTCGTGGAATGCGGCAAGTGCCTGTTCATGTATCAGATTGGTATCCGTATATTGTTTACCGTCGATGATAACATAGTTTTCCGGAGTGGGGTGAAGGTATTGATGTGTTCCGGCAATGCCGATAAGCAATAAAACTCCGGCGGCTACTCCACCCAACATGTAGAATATGCGGCGGCTGATAGCTGGTTTTCGGGCAACAAGAGTCTCCTTTTCCCGGAATTGTTTCGCTTCCTGTTCCAAACAGGCAAACAGAGGGCGATACATCCGTAGATGTTCCGGTACGCTTTCTGTTATGAAAAAGCGGCGTAATTCGCGTTCTTCTTCGCGCGAGGTCTGCCCCTCGAAGTACCGGTTTAATAATTCTTCTATCTTCATGCTTGTTTCCTCCTTGTTCTTTCTTGTATGGTTTGCAAGTAAACTTCTCTCACCTTTTTTCTTGCTCTGGACAGGTTGCTGCGGATAGCTTCCGGATTGCAACCTGTGATGTCGGCAATTTCTTCTGTTTCGTATTCCTCAATATCCTTCATCCTTATGATGGTGCGCTGCAATGTCGGCAACGAGTCTATGATTTCACGCATCAGGCGAATTTCGTCTTTTATTTCCAGTAACTGTTCCGGAGTTCCTGAGGAATTAGCGGCTTGTACATATTCTAATGGTACGTCGTCGGTACGTTTGGTGCGCCGTATATCCATGCAGAGATTATGAGTGATGGTCATGGCAAACGCTTCAATGTTGCGGTATTGTTCCAACTCAAGCCTTTTATTCCATAGCTTGAGCAGGACTTCCTGCACGGTATCTTCCGCATCATCCGGATTTTCAGTCAGTTTCCGCGCATAGTTTAATAGCTTACTGCGGAGAGGAAGAACTGTTATTTTAAACTGTTTGAGTTCCATTTACATTGATAAGACGAACGGGAAAAGAGAACGTGACATCAAAAATAAAAAAAAGTGTTGTGCAAAGCAAATAAATAGCAGGTGGGGATGATTACTGCAAATACAGCATTCCCGGCCATGCAGAAAATACAAAGTGTAAGCAGATTCTTTATTTAAGTTTCGCATGTTTTTTATCCTGACCGTCTCAAGGTATCACCCTGTACCTTTGCTTGGCTTCGTCACGACTGCACCGGTTGAAGTGCCACCATTCGCTGCCCAAGGCGCGAAAGCCCGCAGCGCGCATTACGCCGCGCAGCAACTGCCTGTTCGTCTGTTCCTGCGCGGTGATTTTTCCGTTCTTTACCAACGCGGCTTCGTTCGTGATGTGCGATTCATAGCCCAGGTGGTCTACCCTTGTCCCCATCGGCAAGGCGTTTCCCGCTGCATCTAATATGCTGACATCTACTGCCAGACCATAGTTATGCAGTCCTCCGCCACGCGCCGGGTTAGCCACGTAGATGTATTTGGGGGTTCCTTTCACCAGATTCCACATCTTCTGCTGCACACTCATGGGGCGGGCGGCGTCGTAAACAATCAGCCGGTAGCCGGGATGACGTAGCCGTAGCTCCCGCTGCGCCTGCAGCAACCCCTCCAGGGCGTCGGGATGAAGATAAGCTTCACGTAAATCATCGTATAGAATCTGCCCGGTGAAGTTGTCGGCACGGGTGTACATAAGGTCAATGGCGATGGTGCTGTCCGCTTCGGCAATGTTAACGAAGCCGAGAGCTTCCATGCGGCGGGAAGTCTCGCCCGGTTGCGCTGCGAGAGGGAGAAGCCAGAAAGCCGTCAGAAGATAAAATAACTGTTTCATGCGATGCCTGTTGTAGCGGCAAAGATATGAATTATCAACGAATTACCCGTGGTTTCCCTGTATATAGATTCTGTCTATCGATACATGGGTTTTATCGGTTGGAGAGAAACAAAAGGAATTCTACTTTTGTTGTATTGCTAAGTCAATGTTCATAATTAGTTTATACTATAATTCTTTAGACGCGGATAACGCGGAT
>NZ_DBDF01000224.1 GCF_002293435.1 Bacteroides sp. UBA939
AAGTAGCTGTTCATAATTAGTATAAACTAATTATGAACAGCTACTTATTATTCCCCATAAGTTATCATTGCATACGATAAGATAACATATTTGAAACATTCCATACCCCTGATAACAAAGTGTTTTCTTCCGCCAAGACGGATTTATCCATATCTTTGCTTTGCAATGTGCCACCTATTATATAATATGAATATGAAAACGTACTTCCCTTTCAAAGCCTTCCGGATTCTTATCCTGCTGTCGCTTTTCCCGGCGAATAGCTTCGGACAGCAACTCTCCGACTTGATAACCATCGACCAGTTCGGTTACCGCCCGCCGGCAAAGAAGACTGCCGTAATAAAAAACCCGCAGCAAGGTTCCGACAAAAACAAATCAATCAACCCGGGAAGTGTTTACCAGGTAATAGACACCGAAAGCGGACAATCTGTTTTTGAGGGTTCGCCGGTGATGTTCAACAATGGCAGTACGGACAGCGCTTCGGGCGACAAGATATGGTGGTTCGACTTCTCGTCCGTAACACGGCCGGGTACTTACTATATAAAAGATGCCGGCAATAATCTGCGTTCATACTCTTTCTCTATAAAAGAAGATGTTTATAACGATGTGTTGAAACATGCCATACGCATGTTCTACTACCAACGCGCCGGATTTGAAAAAGAAGAACGCTTCGCAGGAAAAGGTTGGGCGGATGGCGCCAGTCATGTCGGCCCTCTTCAGGACAGGAACTGCCGGCTGTATAACAAAAAGAACGACGCTTCAACCGAAAGAGACTTGCAAGGCGGCTGGTATGATGCGGGCGACTACAATAAATATACGGCTTGGACAGCAAATTATGTTGAGGCGTTTTTACTGGCTTACGAGGATAACCCGGATGTATTTGCGGACGATTACAACATTCCGGAGTCGGGCAACGGCATTCCGGATATATTGGACGAAGCCAAATGGGGAATGGACTGGCTATTGCGTATGCAGAACAGTGACGGTTCGCTGTTGAGCCTCGTCGGGTTAAGTTCCGCGTTTCCGCCGTCGGCAGCAACGGGGCAAAGCCTGTACGGTCCCGCAAATACGGTTGCCACCATTACTTCTGCCAAGGCTTTCGCACTGGGAGCCATCGTATATGATAGAATAGGAATGGACGAATATGCCGCAACGCTGAAAGAAGCCGCATTGAAAGCCTGGAAGTGGGCGGATGAGAACCCGAAAGTAATCTTCCATAACAACAGCGCATCCAACGGCTCAACCGGGCTTGGGGCAGGCGACCAGGAGATAGGCGACAACGACAACAGCAACACACGTATGGAACTTAAATCTACCGCAGGGCTTTATTTGTATGAGTTGACCGGCGAAGCGACTTATTTATCAGTCTTTGAAAAAGAATACAAGAACTTCCCGCTATTTATGTGGTCAGCCTACATGGGGCAATACTGGCACAAGCAACATCTGCTTTACGTGCGATACCTGAACGCCGCGTATGGTTCGGCAACAATCAAAAACAACATCAGGGAACATCTGCTACAAGCGTTCAATAAATCCGACGATTATGCGGGCAAAGTAGGCAAAGACGGATACCGTTCTTTCATCTTAGACTATAATTGGGGTTCAAACCAATATAAATCCGATTACGGGCTTACTTTCTACTTATGGGCGACGCATGACATAGAGCCTTCAAAATCAGATCTTTACTATGATACGGCCGAGGATTATATCCACTATATTCATGGAACGAACCCGCTGAATACGGCCTACCTGACTAACATGAACAAGTACGGCGCTTCCAAAAGCCTGACGGAAATCTATCATACCTGGTTTGACCATTACAGTGATAAGTGGGACAAAACAGGCGTATCGACCTACGGCCCTGCTCCCGGATATTTGTCCGGCGGGCCTAATGAATCGTACACTTGGGATGGTTGTTGCGATAACAACGGATGCGGTTCTCCTGCAAACAACGCAATGTGTCTGTCGGAACCCGTTCCGGTAAACGAACCGTCGGCAAAGATGTACAAGGACTTTAATACCAGTTGGCCGCTGAACTCCTGGTCAATCACCGAACCGTCGTGCGGTTACCAGGTGGCGTACATCCGATTGCTGTCCAAATTTGCCACTCCGCCCCAAGGAACGGGAATAGAAAAGCCGGAGAGTAACAGGAAGACATCGTACACCTACCCCAATCCGGTAAAACGCGGGGAGCGGCTGTTTATAAAAACCTCCAAGTCATTCGACGCCCTGCAAATCGTAGTGTATAGCGTAACAGGAGAAATGCTGTACAGCAATCTTTTCAGGCAGGAAGAAATAAGTATTGATACTTCATTCCTGCCCAAAGGCATGTATATAGTAAGGGGGTACTCGGAACAGGAGAGTGTTTTGGAACAGAAGGTACAGGTTTTGTAAGTGGTGGCGAATTGTAAGCAGAAAAGCAATACTTCTTTGCAAAAAGACAGTAAAAGCGCATTTTTACCGACTCACCCTTTCATTGAAAGAGGAAGAAATAGAAACTACAGACACGAGACAGTGAATATATATGCAAGTATTTCGTATAAATCGCAACCGATATACGATATTTATGCAATAATTGTTTGTTCCCGCACGAACTATAATATATGGAGCACGAACGGCAATATCCGGTACGCGAACGGGATATATATCGTGCGTGAACCACATATATCCGGTGCGCGAACCACATATATGCCGTACGAAAACCACATATATCCCGTACAAAAGCCACATATTGATGATAAAAATAAGCCATTATAATCCCCCCGGAAGAGGGTTTCGCATTTTTTTAGAGATGTACGGATTTCGATATCACATTATCTGTCAGTCAGATACGGATTTTTACTTCCGTATTTCCAACCGTCCCTGCCTTCGGGCGGAAATATCGCATTCTCAGCCGATTAAAAATACAAAATGTCAGCTATATAAATAGGAGATTGACTTCTGTCATTCTGCAAAGATTTCAATATTACGCAGGGAATAAGCAGCGCTCTCATGAGACAAGAAAATCCGTCTCACGAGACGAATTTTTTCGTCCCACGGGACGGATTTTTTCATCTCACGAGACGAATTTTTTCGTCTCATGGGACGGATTTTTTCGTCTCACGGGATGAATTTCTTTGTCTCGTGAGACGGATTTCTTTGCCTCGTGAGATGAATTCCGTTCCGATGCTTTAACCTGCAGGTAAAAATGACACAGGTAAAAACCTCCATAAATATAACTTCCTCAAATATAAATGCAACTTCTTTAGAAAAAGGAGAAGAAACATTTGCCCATTCCGAAGGAAAAAAGTACTTTTGTGCCCGATTATTCCGCACCGGGTTCAACAAAGTGCTTTCTAAGTGATTAGAGACCACCCGACGGAGCTAACTTATACATTATTATAAGACAATGTACGCAATTGTAGAAATTAACGGTCAGCAATTTAAAGCAGAAGCTGGCAGAAAACTGTTTGTACACCACATTCAGAATGCAGAAAACGGTACGACAGTAGAGTTTGACAAGGTTCTTTTGGTAGACAATGACGGTGCTATCACCGTAGGCGCTCCCACTGTAGAAGGCGCAAAAGTAGTTTGCCAGATTGTATCAAGCATGGTAAAAGGTGACAAAGTTCTTGTTTTCCACAAGAAAAGAAGAAAAGGTCATCGCAAGTTGAACGGTCACCGTCAACAGTTCACAGAGTTAACAATTACAGAAGTAGTAGCTTAATCAATTTAAAACAGTAAGAAGAAATGGCACATAAAAAAGGTGTCGGTAGTTCTAAGAACGGCCGCGAATCACATAGCAAGAGATTAGGCGTTAAGATATTTGGTGGCGAAGTTTGCAAGGCAGGTAACATCATCGTTCGTCAAAGAGGTACTGAATTCCATCCGGGAAACAACATCGGCATGGGTAGAGACCACACTCTTTTCGCTTTAGTAGACGGAACTGTACAGTTCAAAGTAGGTAGAGAAGATAGACGTTATGTATCTATAGTTCCTACTGAAAAGGTAGAAGCGTAAGCCTCAGAATAAGAGATTAAAAAGGGATGCAAACCGGTAGGTTGCATCCCCTTTCTTTTTATAATAGGAGCGTTGCGCTTGTAACAGAATGACCCGACCTGGGGCATTCCGAAAATCCGGTTGCATTTATCCTTTGAACTTTTTCCGGCTTTGCTATAAACTGTTTAGCTGATGGAGTGGAACCACGCAAGCCGTATAAATATTAGCAAATTGAGGACAAGCCATATCGCGATACTAAAAATAAGCAAGTTTCTCTTTTGCATTACTTCTGATTTACACTATCTTTGTCCTCTCAAATCAAGGTTTTAATCAAAACAAAGTAGTCAAGATATGCTCACCATCAAACAAATTACAGAGAATACAGACGCAGTAATCTGCGGACTGGAAAAGAAGCATTTCAAAAATGCCAAAGAAGCAATAGACCAAGTAGTTGCGTATAACGACAAACGTCGCAGCACCCAAGCTGTATTAGATAATAACCTCTCAGAAGTAAACTCACTCTCCAAATCCATCGGGCAACTGATGAAAGAGGGAAAGAAAGAGGAAGCCGAAACTGCCAAAAACCATGTAGCCGAACTGAAGGAAACCAACAAAACCCTACAGGCCGAGATGGACCAGGCAGCCGTAGATATGCAGAATCTGCTCTATACCATTCCGAATGTACCTTATGATGAAGTGCCCGAAGGCAAGAGCGCCGAAGACAACGTAGTGGAAAAGACCGGAGGTATGGAAACCGAACTCCCCAAAGACGCACTGCCCCACTGGGAACTGACAAAGAAATATGATTTGATTGACTTTGACTTGGGCGTGAAGATTACAGGAGCCGGTTTCCCGGTTTACAAAGGAAAAGGCGCACAGTTGCAGCGCGCTCTTATCAACTTCTTCCTGGACGAAGCCCGCAAAGCCGGATATCTGGAGATTATGCCGCCGACTGTGATAAATGCTGCTTCCGGTTACGGTACAGGTCAATTGCCCGATAAAGAAGGCCAAATGTATCATTGCGAAGTAGATGATTTATATCTTATTCCAACGGCAGAAGTGCCTGTGACCAACATTTACCGCGATGTAATTCTGGAAGAGAAACAACTCCCCATCAAGAACTGCGCATACACACAGTGCTTCCGCCGCGAAGCAGGCTCTTATGGTAAGGATGTACGCGGATTGAACCGCCTGCACGAGTTCTCCAAAGTAGAGATAGTGCGGATTGACAAGCCGGAACATTCAAGACAGTCCCACCAGGAGATGCTGGAACATGTAGAAGGTTTGTTGCAGAAGCTGGAACTGCCGTATCGCATTCTTCGCCTCTGTGGTGGTGACATGAGCTTTACGGCTGCTCTTTGCTTCGACTTCGAGGTATATTCCGAAGCTCAGAAGCGCTGGTTGGAAGTAAGTTCGGTATCCAATTTCGATACCTACCAGGCCAACCGCCTGAAATGCCGTTACCGCAGCGGAGAAAAGAAAACAGAGCTTTGCCACACGCTGAATGGTTCTGCACTGGCATTGCCCCGCATTGTTGCCGCCTTGCTGGAAAACAATCAGACACCGGAAGGTATCCGCATCCCCAAGGCGCTGGTACCGTACACGGGATTCGAGATGATTGATTAAAAAGCTCCCACAATTCAAGGCTGAGGAAATCTATACTATTATTTAAAGTAAGTACTCATGTTTACTTATCTTATAGTATAAACTAATTACAATCATTTACTTATCAAAGAAACGATATGAGTTTTCTAAAGAATTTATTCGGACGCAAAAAATCCCCTAAAGAAGTTATTCAGAAAGAATTCACGCCTGAAGAATATGAAATACATGGCGAACAAAAACAGGAAGGATTAGAATACGTATTGGAAAAAATGCACGACAGTGTAGGACATGCAATCATCCCGTTCTCTGTAGGCGGAGCCGTTGATATGTATTATTTCCCCAACGGAATAGAAGGAACCGGATTCGCCACAATGGAATTGATTAACCCGGATGGAACAGGGCCTATACCGAACAGGACAGGAACTTATGAATTAGTAGCCTTCACCCGGTTGCCACTTATGGTCTCCGATGATGAACGCCACCCTTTTAGCCCGATAGAAAGAAGAATATGTGGTATTTTTACAACTATTGGCTTTTACTCTTTTGAAGCAAAATTAGAACCTCTTGAAACCGCCGAGATTCCTCAGGACGAAGAAGAACCTAATACATGCCTGATATTCGACGAATGGAAACCGGACGGAAAAGAATTCAGAATAGGTGATAGCAAACATGGATTACTGCTGGTTATGGAGGTTTTCCGCGATGAAATGGAATATGCAATGAAAAATGGTGGCAGCAAACTGATAGAGAAATTGAAAGAGAAAGGACATTACCCGTATTCTGACTTAAACAGAAAGTCGGTATTGGAGTAATTCTGCTTTTCAAGTTACCGCTTCTTTTTCAGTGCAGTTGCATGGCGTCTTCGCATACTGTCATTAATACAGCCACCACATCTGTATGAACTTTTCAAATCCTTATCAACGCGTCACCCCATTTCGTCCGTGATGCAGAGAGTCACTGGAATATATCAGTGACAGGTTTCAAGCCCCTTTTTTCGCTATTAACGTGAATCAGTAGTTAAAGGAGTTATCGCTTCGCTCAGTAGTTATGGGAGTTAAAGCCGATAGTCTGGTTACTGATANNNTTGAGGGCTGATAACTCCTTTAACTACTCTAACTCCTGATTCGCATAATTAATAAACGTTGGTCACATTCTTTAAAAACGTTGACCGTATTCTTTAAAAACGTTGGCTACATTCTTTAAAAACGCTCCAAAGATTTATTAAAAACACTATTTATGGTTATTAGTTGCCCGTCCACATAGTTTTCTCCAATTCCTTTTTTATTTTCCCAAATAAGCCATATCTTTGCACGCCGTAACAATCTGAAAGCAAATACATCATTATACCAACAAATTTCATAGATAATGAACAAAATAATTAGCAAACAACATTTCTCTGAAAAAGTATTCAAACTGGAAATTGAGGCGCCTCTGATTGCCAAATCTCGTAAAGCAGGACACTTTGTCATTATACGCGTAGGCGAGAAAGGCGAACGTATGCCACTGACGATTGCTGCGGCAGACCCCGTACGCGGAACTATCACTTTGGTAGTACAGGAAGTAGGCCTCTCCTCCACCCGCCTTTGCCAACTGAATGAAGGCGACTACATCACCGACGTAGTAGGCCCGTTGGGACAAGCCACCCATATCGAGAACTTCGGAACAGTAGTGTGCGCCGGCGGCGGCGTAGGCGTAGCCCCCATGCTACCCATTGTACAAGCCCTGAAGGCTGCCGGCAACCGCGTGATTACCGTACTTGCCGGACGCAGCAAGGAACTCATTATCCTCGAAAAAGAAATGCGCAAAAGCTCCGACGAAGTCATCATCATGACCGACGACGGCTCCTACGGTCGCAAAGGACTGGTGACCGAAGGCGTAGAAGAAGTCATCAAACGGGAGAAAGTAGACAAATGCTTCGCCATCGGCCCCGCCATCATGATGAAGTTTGTTTGTTTGCTGACCAAGAAATACGATATCCCGACAGACGTGTCACTGAACACCATCATGGTGGACGGTACCGGCATGTGCGGCGCCTGTCGCATTACTATCGGCGGAAAAACCAAGTTCGTATGCGTGGACGGACCGGAGTTTGACGGCCATCAGGTAGACTTCGACGAAATGCTGAAACGCATGGGCGCCTTCAAGAGCATCGAACGCGAAGAAATGCAGAAACTTACTGATAGTGAAGCATGTAAAGCAACTCCGGCGGCGGACGAAAAAAGCCGTAACGCCGCATGGCGCCTGGAACTTCGCAAAACGATGAAGCCGAAAGAACGCACCGCCATCCCACGTGTCACGATGAACGAACTCGACGCAGAATACCGCTCGCACAGCCGCAAGGAAGAAGTAAACCGCGGACTGACTGAGGAACAGGCACTTACAGAAGCCAAACGCTGTCTGGACTGTGCCAACCCGGGCTGTATGGAAGGCTGTCCCGTAGGCATCGACATTCCGCGCTTCATCAAGAACATCGAACGCGGAGAAATCCTTGAAGCCGCCAAGACGCTGAAAGAAACCAGTGCCCTGCCTGCCGTTTGCGGTCGCGTCTGCCCACAGGAAAAACAGTGCGAAGCCAAGTGTATCCACTTGAAAATGAACGAGCAGCCGGTAGCCATCGGTTACCTGGAACGCTTTGCAGCCGACTATGAACGCGAAAGCGGACAAATCTCCGTTCCGGAAATCAAGGAAAAGAATGGTATCAAGGTAGCTGTTATCGGTTCCGGTCCCGCCGGACTTTCCTTTGCAGGAGATATGGCAAAATACGGCTATGACGTAACCGTATTCGAGGCACTGCACGAGATTGGCGGCGTATTAAAATATGGTATCCCCGAATTCCGCCTGCCTAACAAGGTGGTGGACGTAGAGATTGACAACCTCTCCAGGATGGGTGTCAGCTTTATAAAGGATTGCATCATCGGCAAAACCCTCAGCGTGGAACAGTTGGAAGAGGACGGTTTCAAAGGAGTATTCGTAGCCTCCGGCGCCGGATTGCCTAACTTTATGAACATTCCGGGCGAGAATTCCATCAACATCCTGTCGTCCAACGAATACCTGACGCGCGTCAACCTGATGGACGCCGCCAGTGAAGACTCTGACACGCCGGTGCCTTTCGGAAAGAACGTAGCCGTCATCGGTGGTGGAAATACAGCGATGGACTCGGTACGTACCGCACGCCGTCTGGGTGCAGAGCGTGCCATGATTATCTACCGCCGCTCTGAAGAAGAGATGCCTGCACGTATCGAAGAGGTGAAACATGCCAAAGAAGAAGGTGTGGAGTTCCTTACGCTGCACAACCCCATTGAGTACATTGCCGACGAGCAGGGAAAAGTGAAACAAGTCATTCTGCAAAAGATGGAGCTTGGCGAACCGGATGCTTCCGGACGTCGTAGTCCTGTCCCCATTCCGGGTGCAACGATAACTATCGACATTGACCTGGCCATCGTCAGCGTAGGCGTATCCCCTAACCCGATTGTACCTTCGTCCATTCCGGGTCTGGAGATGGGACGCAAAGGCACGATTGCCGTGAACGAGAATATGCAATCGTCCATCCCGACGATTTATGCCGGCGGTGATATTGTACGTGGCGGGGCAACGGTTATCCTTGCTATGGGCGACGGTCGCAAGGCGGCGGCGGCGATGAATGAGCAATTGAAATAGGAATTCCTTTCCTGTGTACAAGTATTTTTTAGACGCGGATGACGCAGATAACGCGGATTTTTGAATGCTGCGCTATGCTACCCAATCCGAAAGGTAAAAAGAGAGCCGTGTCATCTGCGTCATCTGCGTCTAAGAAATTAATTTCATAAAAAAAGAGGAGTAATCTGCATTACTCCTCTCGCTATATCTTACTTCCCGAAACATTATTATCGTATCTCCCGAAACCGCATCAAGATTACGCGAACAAAGCCACCCTTATTTCACCACCTTGTTCGTTGCCGGATCAGGGAAAATCACCACCGGCTTAAACGACTTGGCTTCTTCAAAGTCCATCAATGCATACGACATAATAATGATGATATCATCCGGCTGCACCTTACGCGCCGCCGCACCATTCAGGCAAATCTTGCCCGACCCGCGTTCACCTTTAATAATATAGGTTTCAAAACGCTCGCCATTATTGTTGTCGGCAATGTACACTTTCTCGCCGGCAATCATATTGGCCGCATCCAATAAATCCTCGTCAATCGTAATGCTTCCCATATAATTGAGATTGGCTTCCGTGACGCGGGCGCAATGGATTTTAGATTTCAGTACTTCTATCATCATAAGGTCTGACTCCCCTTTTTAGATTTACTACTCTTTATACTTGATATTGTCAATCAGGCGAACCTCACCACAGAACACCGTGATGCATCCTACGGCATACGCCGTATCTTCCCAAGAGGCAATTTTCTGCAACGTGTTGCCGTCCACCAGTTCGAAGTATTCCAGACGCAAGCCGGGAGCGGCTGCAATGGCATCTTCCACAAACTGCTGAGTTTCAGCAACAGTATGAGACGCTGCAAAGGTACGACTTTCAAATAACGTTTGCGATATTTTTAAAGCATTTTTGCGTTCAGCAGCAGATAAACGTGCGTTACGGCTGCTCAGAGCCAAGCCATCCTTTTCACGCACAATGGGGCAACCCACTATCTCCAACGGATAATTCATCCGGCGTACCATCTCACGGATTATAGCCAATTGTTGGAAATCCTTCTCCCCGAAGTAAGCACGGTCAGGGGTTACTGCATCAAACAGCTTACTCACAATCTGGCAAACACCATTGAAATGTCCCGGGCGAAACGCCCCTTCCATCACCGTATCCAACGGCGCATAGCTGAACTGCCGCATATCAGGCTCGGGATACATCTCCGCCACCGATGGTACGAACACAAACGTCGCACCGCAAGCCTCCAACAAACGACAATCAGCCTCCGGCGTACGGGGATACTTCTCCAAGTCGCTCTTATCATTAAACTGTGTCGGATTTACGAAAACACTCACTACCGTAACGCCATTCTCCGCCACACAACGTTTCACTAATGACGCATGGCCGGCATGCAAAGCACCCATCGTAGGCACCAACCCTACTTTCTTACCTTGGGCTTTTAAAACCGAAAGTCCGGCCTGCAAGTCCTTGATAGTATGTACTATTTTCATTTTTATCGCTTGTATATTAACTTAAGTTGTTCGCAAAAACGGTGCAAAATAAACTATTATTTGGGATATAAAGAAGAGATATCACAAATTAATGCAAATCTTTTGTCCGCACAGGAAGCCATATAAGAGCAAATAATCACTGATACACAAGCAGTTAACAATTCATAAGGAATTATAGAGACGTTATATTTGTCCAAGTCCCCGTTTTTTTTTATATCTTTGCAGAATAATTGAGAACATCGTTATTATGACAAAGGCGAACAAGGTTTTATTTATTACACAAGAAATTACCCCTTACGTACCGGAATCCGATATGTCCCTTGTGGGCAGAAACTTACCCCAAGCAATTCAGGAAAAAGGCAGAGAGATCAGAACATTCATGCCCAAGTGGGGAAATATCAATGAGCGTAGAAACCAGTTACACGAAGTGATACGTCTCTCCGGTATGAATCTGATTATTGACGATACTGACCATCCGCTTATCATAAAGGTCGCCTCTATCCAATCAGCCCGCATGCAAGTTTACTTCATTGATAACGATGACTACTTCCAGAACCGCCTGCAAGCTGCCGACGAGAACGGTGTGGAGTATGACGATAATGACAGCCGTGCCATTTTCTACGCACGCGGCGTACTGGAGACGGTAAAGAAACTGCGTTGGTGTCCGGACGTAATCCATTGCCATGGTTGGATAGCCGCTTTGGCTCCTCTATATATCAAGAGAACATATAAGGACGAACCATCATTCCGTGATGCGAAGGTAGTATTTTCCGTATATGGAGATGATTTCAAGGAATCTTTCAGCCCTGATTTTGTGAACAAACTGATGCTGAAAGGCATTATAAAGAAAGATGTAGCCAACCTGAAATTTCCGGTAAACTATGCTACGTTGTGCAAGCTGGCAATTGATTACTCCGACGGTATTATCCAGCAAAGCGAGAAAGTTAACGAAGAGGTCATGGAATATGCCCGTCAATCAGGAAAACCTGTTTTAGAATATCAATCTCCCGAAACCTTTGCTGATACTTGTAACGAGTTCTACGACAAAGTGTGGGAAACAGAACATAAATAAAAAGATAATAAATAGAATTATGAAAGTGAAGTATTTAGGTACCCTGCTTCTTTCGGCAGTTCTTACTTTCTTTGGATGCGATGACAATACCGGTACACTGGGAACAGGCATGTTGCCCGGCTCAGACAGTGTTTCCGTACACACGACTTTATTCGATGTGACTACACGTTCTATTGTTGCCGATGCCGTATATGCCAAAACCAGTACGGGTTATATAGGCAGGTTTACAGATCCGGACTTTGGATATTATGAGTCCAGCTTCTTGACGGAGTTAAACTGTATAGATGACTTTAAATTTCCCGAGAAATATGACTTCGACAGTAAGACCGGGGTTCTGACTGACGACACGGTAGCCGGGGTACGTTTAATAATCTATTATTCTACATGGTTCGGAGATTCTCTGAATGCCTGCCGCATGAGTGCATATCAATTGGATAAGAAGTTAGAACGTAACCGCTACACTAACATTGACCCGACAGAGTTCTATAATAAATATGATCCGAATGCTCTGTTAGGACGGAAAGCGTACAGCGCTTATGATACAAGCATACCTGATTCGGTTAGATTTGGTGTGGACAGTTATGGAAATAAAATCTATTCCCCGCATGTCGCTATTACACTTGATAAAGAAAAATTTGGGAACAGGTTATTGAAGTTAAGTAAAGAACATCCTGAGTATTTTAAAAACTCCGACGCTTTTATTGAACATGTATTAAAAGGTGTATATATAAAAAGCGATTATGGCGATGGAACCATACTTTATGCAGATCAGGTAGATTTGCAAATGCAATATGAGTTTTATGTCCTGAATGATACTACCGGATTGCCAAACATGGTGGCAGATGAGAATGATATCACTAAAACCGTATACCAAACCGGATTTCTATGGAGAACAGAGTTTTCCTCCACCAAAGAAGTTATTCAGGCTAATCAGTTCCTTAATTCGGAGAAGATAAAAGAACTTGCCCAAGAAGAAGGACATACTTATATCAAGTCTCCTGCAGGAATTTTCACGGAAGCTACCTTGCCTTATGATGCCATCTACAAAGAATTACCCCGTGATACCCTGAATGCAGTGAAACTTACTTTCACCAATTACAATCAGGAAAGTAAATTCAAATTCAGCATGAGCGCTCCAAGTTATGTATTATTGCTACGTAAACAGGACTTCAAGAGTTTCTTTGAAGGGAACAAACTGCCGGATAATGTTACATCTTATGCCGTATCTCATAATAATGTAGCTACAAATCAGTACACATTCAATAATATTGCCCGTTTGGTGGATGCTTGTCTCAATGAAAAGCAAGCGGCCAGGATGAAAGCGAAAGAAGCAGCCGGCAGCAGTTGGAACGAAGCGGAATGGGAAAACAAGTGGAATACGGATGAAGAAACGAAGGACTGGGATAAGGTACTTTTGGTTCCTGTTGCCATTACCTATGATTCCAATACTCAACAGCCTACAATGACGGGGGTTCTGAATGACTTAAAGCCCGGATATGCCAAGCTGAAAGGTGGTCCGCAGGGTGACGCTCTGAAGTTGGAAGTTACTTACACTTCATTTAATAGTTCTCGTTAAAAACAGATTTTGCGTACGCACGTACGTTAAGTAAATGTAATAAAAGAGCCTTCTGTCCTATCATCCGGACAGAAGGCTCTTTCCTTATAGTATTACTCCTATCGGCGGCTTAGCCAACCACTTCTTTCTTAGCAACTTTCTTTGCCGGCTTCTTTGTTGCCGGAACTTTGGCTTCAGATGTAGCTGTTGAATCAGACTTGGATGTCGCTTTAGCCTCAGATACGGTTGCAGCTTTAGCCTTAGCAGATTTTGCGGCAACTTTTTCCTTTTCGAGCTTTGCCTGCAACTTTTCTACTTCTTTATGCAATTCATCAATTTCATCGCCTTGATTCTTGATGGTAGTCAGCAGGGCGCTCAATTCCTCGTTATCAATATCCACCGGATAAAGAGATTCTACCCGCCTGATGAAATCACCTAATATATTCATATAGTTAGTGAAAGCATCATAAGGAGATTCATAAATACCCCGGTTCATACTTATCCCACAGCTCTTTGTGGTCATAAAGCGGAAGTTATTGCTTGCCTGCAAGTAATCCCAGTCTTGCTTAATACGACGGTCGCCGCACAGTTGTACACGCTCTGCAATGCTATACAGTTTCTTGAAAGCCTCACGTTGCATGGTGTTACCCAACCAACAACTGGTATCCCTTTCTTCGTCCACCCACGACATCGGATAAGGAACATCCAGTTGAGATACAGGTTTCAACTTAGTGACAACTTCCGTTGGCGTAGAGAATGTGATACCTTTTTGCTTAGCACAAGCAGGCAACGCTTTCATAAATTCCAGAATGTTGGAAGAAAGCGGCTGAAACATACCCAGCGCACACAACTCCATAAAGATATTGATGACTTGTTCTTCTTGCGGCAAAGCGTCAATCCAACCGATATACTTGTCTGCAAACAAGGGATACTCACCCCATTCGGAGTTAGAGAAACGCAGACTGATGTCGTCCGATAATTTAAAGTCACGCAGCAACAGTTTCAGATTAGGGTTTATGTTGCAATGATATACATAGTGCGGACTCTTCCATCCAAGAACATGTTTTGCGCCTTCAGTCAGCATACCTTTGAATCCCATACTTGCCACAGTCGCACCGATTTCGTCCGAGTAAATCAAGCTGGAATTACGAAAAACCTTAGGCGTTTTGCCAAACATTTGTTTCATCTTAGCACTCTGGCGCATCACTTCCTCTTTGAAACAATCTTCATTGGCCAAAGAAGAAAGACCATGTGAGTAAGGTTCTGCCAGGAACTCACAACAACCGGTATCATTCAGTTGATGCAGTAAATCAATAACTGCAGGAGCATGGATTTCCAATTGTTCCAGAGCTACCCCCGAAATGGACAAAGCTACCTTAAATGCACCGCCGGAATTACCGGCCATTTCAATAAGTGTATTCAATGCAGGGATGTACGAACGTTCAGCAACATCATTTATGCTGAATTCATTGGCATAATCATCGTAGTAATAGTGGTTAGTACCTATATCAAAGAAACGATAACGTTTCAGATGGATGATTTGATGTATTTCAAAATAAAGACAGATGGTTCTCATATCTATATAAGTTTTTTAAGTTTATCATTTTCTCTTTATGACCTCTTCATAGATGCGGCGCACTTTCATGCCCACATCTTCCCACTTAATGGCATCTACTTCTTCCTTGCCCTCATCGCGTAGATATTCGTAAAGAGCCGGATAAGTACAGATGGAATAAATGGCGTCTGCCATAGCATGGATGTCCCAGTAATCGGTCTTGATACATTTCTCCAGAATCTCGGCACAGCCGGATTGCTTGGATATAATGGTAGGCACACTGCACTGCATGGCTTCCAGAGGAGAAATGCCGAATGGTTCGGAAACGGATGGCATAATGTACACGTCACTCGCTTTCAGCACTTCGTAAACCTGCTTGCCTTTCATAAAGCCCGGGAAATGGAAGCGGTCGGCAATACCACGCCGCGCAGCCAGCCGAATCATCTGATCCATCATATCACCGCTGCCCGCCATCACGAAACGGATGTCACGTGTACGATGCAATACCATAGCGGCAGCCTCAACAAAATACTCGGGGCCTTTTTGCATAGTGATACGTCCTAAGAAAGTGACTACTTTCTCATTCGGTTTCTTTTGCGGTACGATATCCTGTATCTCTTGCGGAAGCGGGGAAACAGCATTGTGTACGGTAGAAACCTTGCGCGGGTCCTGGAAATACTTATGGATAACCGTCTGACGGGTCAGTTCGCTCACACACATGATGTGGTCGGCATTATCCATACCATTTTTCTCAATGGCATAAACCGTAGGATTCACATTCCCGCGGCTACGGTCAAAGTCGGTGGCATGTACATGTATCACCAACGGCTTGCCGGACACTTGCTTGGCATGAATACCCGCCGGATAAGTCAGCCAGTCGTGCGAGTGAATCATATCAAACGCTTGTTGGCGGGCCACAACTCCCGCCACAATGGAGTAGTTATTGATTTCCTCGTGCAGATTATCCGGATAACGACCGGAGAACTCAATGCAACCGAGGTCATTGGTATTCAGATATCTAAAATCGGCGTAGATGTGGTCGCGTAAGTCATAGTAAAGTTGCGGACTCATATAAGAACCTACACGTCCCTGAACATGCTCCCAATTCACATCGCGCCATACGACAGGGGTACTGTTCATTCCTATGATACGCAGGAAACTTTGGTCTTCATCGCCCCACGGTTTCGGAATGCAGAAGGTTATTTCCATATCCTGCTGCTGGGACATACCCTTCGTCAAACCATAGCTGGCAGTTCCCAATCCACCTAAGATATGCGGGGGGAACTCCCATCCAAACATTAAAACTTTCATTCTCGTTCCTCCTCTTATAAATTATACTTGGACAACAACTTCAAGATGCGCAGTATTTCAGCCACATTCATGGCAAAAGATACGGCTCCACGACCTTCGAACGGCGGATTGCCATCAAAGAGTTCGGGCAGCGAGCCAATACAGTGACTCGTCATTTCATCTTCGAAGCCTATCAAGTAGCGTTCCACAAATGATATTCCGCTCATCTTATAAATGCGCAGGTATGCTTCCATATAGAAACCCATGAGCCACGGCCATGCCGTACCCTGATGATAGGCATAATCTCTCTGAATCTGCGGGCCTACATAATTCGGATTATATCCGCCGCTCTTCGGGCTGAGGCTACGCACACCTTTCGGCGTAAGCAGCTCTTTCGTTACAATGTCAAGCACTCGTTTCTTCTGCGTACGATCCAGCGGAGAATAATCGAATGCAACGGTAAATATCATATTGGGGCGAACACTCCAATCCATCATAAATCCATCCACATAGTCAAACAGATATCCGTATTCATTACGGAATACTTCAACAAAAGACTTTCCTGTCAGTTCCGCCTGTTCGTCCAGCGCATCTGCCAGGTGAACATTACCGTCTTCGCGTACCAGGTCGGCAACAAAACGCAGTGCATTGTACCACAGAGAGTTTACTTCCACAATATAACCCGTACGCGGAATCACCGGACGCCCGTTGGCGGTAGAGTTCATCCAGGTAACGGGTTTCTCTGTTCCGTTGGCATAAAGCAAACCGTTTTCGTGAAGGAAAAGATTGTCGTGCTTACGCCCGCAGATATACTCCATGATGTCTTCCAGCAGTTTGCCGTATTTCTTACGACATTGCTCGCGCGAGGTTTCCTTGGCATATTGTTGCAAAGTCCAGACAGCCCACAACAGGACGTCAGGGTCTTCCATTTCATAAATCTTATATGCGGAAGGCTCTCCATTGATATATCCGCGGATAGCCTTTTCGGCGGTTACCATCACATCTTCAAACTCGTCCTGTTCATCTATCGCCAGGGTAAGACCGGGCAAAGCGATAAACAAGTCGCGCGCACGGCACTTGAACCAGGGATAGCCCGCCAGTATATAGTGGTTATCTCCCTGCTTGTTATGAAACTGGTGCGCCGAATTCTTCAGACAGTGGTAGAAACTGTCGCGCGGCGTACGGTCGGCAACTTCCGACTCGAACATTTGTTTCAGTTTGAGCGGTGAACATTCGGAAACACCGGCTGAGAAAACAACGCTCTCTCCTTTCTTTATCTCTACTTCGAAATAACCGGGAACATACAGGTCTTCGTTGAAGTCGTATCCGCGTTCCTGTTCTTTGGGGTATTCGATACCACGGTACCAATCGGGCTGGTAATGAAACTCATTCTTCTTGTTCAGTTGCATGAAAAGTTCGGGATAGCCCGGATACATACAGGTTTTTATACCGTTTTCCACCAACTGGTAATCGCGGTTAACCTGCTGATTTTCGTGCGTGTACTCGCGCACACTGCGGAATGCCAGGAAAGGCCGGAAGCGCAGCGTGGTTGCCGAATGGGCATCAACCAAGGTATAGCGAATCAGAATCCTGTTCTCGTGATGTACAAAAATCTTTTCTTTACGGAGGATAACTCCTCCTACACGGTAGGTTGTAGCCGGGATGTTTTCGCAATCGAACCCACGGATATACTTATGTCCGTTGGGACTAAAGTGGTTTCCCTGATACTTATGCAACCCCAGATTAAACTCTGCTCCGTGCTGAATTACCGTTTCATCCAAAGAAGATAGCAGCACATGGTTCTCATCGTCGAGATTGGCGACAGGAATCACCAACAATCCGTGGTATTTGCGTGTGTTACAATCTACAATTGTTGTACAATGATAGGCTCCCGACTTATTTGTCCGTAGTATCTCCCTTGGTAGAGATTCTTCCAGATTAATCATCAGAGTCTTGTCAAATCGTAAATAACTCATAGTTGTGCATTATTTAAAAGGTTAATTATTCAGGTATTTATCTTCCATACCTACACATTATATATATGGTAGATACGGTAGTTATCCCCAAAAATACGAATTAAAGGTTACACGCAAAATAAAAAGTTCATTTATTTTCATTTTTACTTAAATATTCGTAGCATTGTACCCAAATAACTGAAACCGATATAGTGTATGAAACATGATATACGCCGAATTGTTTTAGCGGCAGTCATTCCGCTGTTCCTTATTTTTGTTCTCTATCTGATGAAGCTCCTTGAGATTGGCATGGATTGGGACTTCACGCGATTAGGGGTGTATCCTATGGAGAAGAAAGGAGTATTCGGCATCTTTGCGCATCCGCTGGTGCATGGCAGTATGCGGCATCTTCTGGCAAACACGCTGCCGCTATTCTTTCTGTCATGGTGCCTCTTCTACTTTTACCGTCAGATAGCTCCCTACATTTTCTTTTCCATCTGGATGGGTTGCGGAGCGCTTACCTTTATTATAGGAAAAGCGGGATGGCACGTCGGCGCCAGCGGAATAATCTACGGTTTAGCGTTCTTCTTGTTCTTTAGCGGAATTTTGCGAAAGCATGTCCCGCTTATCGCTATCTCCCTGCTGGTAACCTTTCTTTATGGCGGCCTCGTATGGAATATGTTTCCGTTTTTTGCCAAAGCAACAACTTCGTGGGAAGGACACCTTAGCGGCGCCATAGCCGGCATTCTTTGTTCTGTGGCATTCATGGAATATGGACCTCAACGTCCAAACCCGTTTGCTGATGAAGAAATGGAAGAGCAAGAAACAGAAGAAGAGAAAGAAGAAGCGGAGGAGAAGAAGACAGAGGAAAAGGAGGAGGAGAACGTACCTTAGTGGAAGAAATCAGAGAAGCTGTCAGCGAAGCTAATAGAGATACTCTTTACTAATCATTTAGCTTATTCCTGCACATTTTATATAGTCATTTTGATACGGTTGCCCTATTGTTTTTAAGCTGATTACTAATTGTTGATTCACTAAGATTTAGTTCTTTGTTCCCTAAGAACTAATATTCGTTTTGCATAAATCTTTTCGTTCGACGGTTGTCGAATTTGCGTTCGACAGCTGTCGAATAATTATTCGACATATATCGCATAATCATTCGACAACCGTCGAACGAAAAGATTTATGCAATCGCAGAGATAGATTTATTATAAATCAGTACTAAACGACAGGCTAAACAGAATCAGTTCATAGCGATACCGGCAGAAATAAACCTTTTGCCGGATAGATAGCATAAAAAATCGTTTTCTTTTATGCTTATCTGCATGAAATACGAAGGATTTTATTAAATTTGCATATTGTGTGTTTACCTGCTTCTGCTACTCTATGAAACTTAAATATAGTTATCTAAAAAGAAGAATATTACTATTGCTGATTACTTTGGGAATCGGCAGTGTTCTTTATGCAAGCAATGAACTGAAAATATTGTCCGACTCTTTGCATAAAATGATAGACAACAAACCGCTGTATGTGGAGAAGAAAGAACAGCGAATCAACCAAATCAAACATCTCCTGAGAGATTCTGCCATAACTCCTGAATTGGAATACAACATTAATACCCAACTATATAATGAATATAAGAAGTTTGT
Source organism: Bacteroides sp. UBA939 (assembly GCF_002293435.1). Taxonomy (GTDB): domain Bacteria; phylum Bacteroidota; class Bacteroidia; order Bacteroidales; family Bacteroidaceae; genus Bacteroides. The sequence goes on from NZ_DBDF01000224.1 coordinate 19,796, forward strand.
AGTTGATTCCGCCCTTCACTATGTAGACAGGAATTGTGAAATAGCCCGGCAATTGAATGATAACTACTTGATATATCAATCCTCACTGTATCACAGCCTGCTATACTCAATGTGTGGAAAGTACAGAGAGGCGGAAATCATTTTGAAGAATATCAAATCATCAGAGTTGCCCCAGTCATTATTGCCCCTCTATTATGATACTCATTCCCGCTTTTGGCAATACTATTCCATTTCTGCTCCCAACAATCAGTATAGAAAACAATATGATATTTACCAAGACTCGTTGTTGGCTGTTAACCAAACACTTTTCAATTACAAACTGTCGAGAGCATATTATTATATCAGTCGCGATTCTATAAAGTCGGAGAACATTATCCGCGAACTATTGGATATGGAGAAAGTGGGCACACCCAACTATGCCATGATTACCCATTCGTATGCCATGCTGAACAGGCACTTGAAGAATGAAGATAAAATGAAAAAGTATCTGATGATGTCAGCCATCGCCGATATAGGGAATGCTACCCGCGAAACTTCTTCTTTGCAGACACTGGCGCTGATGATGTACGAAGAGAATAATCTGGCGGACGCTTTTAAGTTTACCCAATCGGTTATTAACGATGTGGTTTCTTCCGGCATTCACTTCCGAGCTATGGAAATATATAAGTTCTATTCCATTATCAATGCCGCCTATCAGACGGAAGAAGCCAAGTCCAAATCGAACCTTATTACCTTTCTCATTTCCACCAGCGTAACGCTGTTCCTGCTAATCGTATTAGTGATACTCATTTATATCCAAATGAAGAAAACACTGAAAATAAAGCAAGCATTGGTACAAAGCAACGAAGAACTGCTGAAACTCAACGAAAAACTCAATGGAATGAATAGCCAACTGAACAAGAAAAACGATCAGTTGTCGGAAATCAACATGATTAAGGAACATTATATAGCTCAATTCTTCGATATTTGTTTCAGCTATATCTATAAGATGGAGAAGTACCAGAATGGACTCTATAAGATAGCCATCAACAAATGTTACGATGAACTGATTCAGAAGTTGAAATCGTCCGCACTGATTGATGATGAATTGAACCTGCTATATGCCCGTTTCGATAAAGTCTTTTTAGACCTGTACCCTACTTTTGTGGACGACTTCAATGCTTTGCTAAAGAGTGACGAGCAAATAGTTCTGAAACAAGATGCATTGTTGAACAGAGAACTCCGCATTTACGCCCTGTTGCGTCTCGGCATTACGGATAGCGGAAAGATTGCCAACTTCCTCCGCTGCTCCATCAGCACCGTTTATAACTACCGCACCAAGATGAGAAACAAAGCAGCAATAGACCGCGACGAATTTGAAAATAAAATTATAATTTTATGATTAATTTCCAATTAAATATTTCAAAAAAGTAATATCCGCAAGATAAATCCTGTCCAATCAATCTACATTTTTACCACTACAACTACTACTTAAATCGCTGACATTCAGCATAAACAACATTTACCCAATCTACACAAAGTTATATGGGTAGCATCAAACGTTATTTTTTTAGTTAGCTTTGCAATGCTATTTTTTTCATCAGTCAACCAAGGGAAAATAACATCATAAACATTGCTTATACTTTAATACTGTTACACCATTTATGAATAGACACACCTCACGGGATAGAAAAATAAAAGTTGCTCTCATTGGCTTCGGCCGGATGGGGAGACTTTATTTTGAGGAAATGCAGAAAAGCGGAAGATGGGATATAGCCTATATCTGCGACGCCGATGCATCAACCCGACAATTAGCTAAAGAACTATCCCCCGAATCAGAAATAGTTTCTACCGACCAAGAAATTTTCGCCGACAATAGCGTGCAAGTCGTTGGACTTTTTGCATTAGCAGACTCCAGAGCCAGACAAATTAAAAAAGCCATTCAGTACGGAAAACATATCATTGCCGAAAAGCCCATTGCCGATACGATGGAAGCGGAATGGGAAGTGATAGATATGATAAAAGATGCCAATGTACTCTCTACCGTAAACCTGTACCTGCGGAATTCGTGGTACCACAATCTCATGAAAGAGTACATCAGGAACGGAGAAATCGGCGAACTGGCCATCATACGTATCTGCCACATGACTCCCGGACTGGCGCCGGGCGAAGGACATGAATATGAAGGCCCTGCCTTCCATGACTGCGGAATGCACTATGTAGACATAACCCGGTGGTATGCCGAAAGCGAGTTTAAAACATGGAATGCGCAGGGAATCAATATGTGGAACTACAAAGATCCCTGGTGGATACAGTGCCACGGCACTTTCCGGAACGGAGTTGTCTTTGATATCACCCAAGGCTTTGTCTACGGGCAATTGTCCAAAGACCAGACGCATAATTCTTATGTAGATATCATAGGAACCAAAGGCATCGTGCGCATGACCCATGACTTCAACACCGCCACCGTGGACTTGCACGGAGTGACTCAAACACTGCATGTGGAACGGCCTTTCGGCGGCAAGAACATTGATGTGCTATGCAACCTGTTCGCTGATTCCATAGAAACAGGTATCAGGTCTCCCCAACTGCCGTTGATGTACGATTCAACCGTTGCCTCCGAATATGCCTGGAGATTTTTGCAAAACGCCCGTAAGAACGATCTGCCCGCTATCGGCAACTTACGTACGCTTGAGCAAATCAGAGAACGACGCCGGAATCTTACGAACGGATACGGATTATTGACGAAATAATATTCCCACATTTATTAACCCTTAAAAACAATTACCATGTCAGACTTCACAAGAAGACAATTTCTCAAAACCGGAGCAGCCGCATTGGCAGGCATAACCATTGCTCCCAGTAGTATTTTAGGCATGAGCCATGGACATGTACCTCCCAGCGACAAGCTGAACCTTGCAGCAGTAGGTATTGGCGGTATGGGCCGTTCCAATATCAATAAGGTGAAAGGTACAGAAAATATCGTAGCCCTCTGCGATGTAGACTGGAGATACGCTAAGGAAGCGTTCGACGAATTCCCCAATGCAAAGAAATATTGGGACTACCGTAAAATGTACGACGAAATGGGCAAATCCATTGATGGAGTCATTGTTGCTACAGCCGACCACACCCACGCCATCATCACGGCAGATGCCATGACGATGGGTAAACATGTATTCTGCCAGAAACCGCTGACTCACTCCGTTTACGAATCACGCCTGCTGACCAAACTTGCTGCTTCTACCGGTGTAGCTACACAAATGGGTAACCAGGGAGCATCCGGCGAAGGTACCAATCTGGTATGCGAATGGATTTGGAACGGTGAAATCGGCGAAGTTACCAAGGTGGAATGCGCTACCGACCGTCCTATCTGGCCGCAAGGACTCAATTCTCCTGAAAAGGAAGAACGCATCCCCAAGACATTAGACTGGGACTTGTTTACCGGTCCGGCTAAACTGAATCCCTACAACTCTATTTATCACCCCTGGAACTGGCGCGGATGGTGGGATTATGGAACAGGCGCATTGGGAGATATGGCTTGTCACATCATTCAGCAATCGTTCACTGCATTGAAGTTAGGTTATCCTACCAAAGTGGAAGGCTCCTCTACTTTATTGCTGAATGCTTGCGCCCCACAGGCTCAACATGTGAAAATGATTTTCCCCGCTCGCGAAAATATGCCGAAGGTAGCCATGCCGGAAGTTGAAGTACACTGGTACGACGGCGGACTAATGCCCGACCGTCCGAAAGGCTTCCCCGAAGGACAACAGTTGATGGGCCCCGGTGGCGGTCTGACGATCTTCCACGGAACAAAAGATACACTGATTTGCGGATGCTATGGTGAAAAACCATTCTTGTTGTCGGGTCGTGTACCTAATGCTCCAAAGGTACGCCGGAGAGTGCCTGAAGGCATGGGTGGTCATGAAATGGATTGGGTACGCGCTTGTAAAGAAAACAAGTCAAGCCGCATCCAGCCCAGCTCAAACTTCTTCGAAGCAGGCCCATTGAACGAAATGGTAGTAATGGGAGTATTGGCTATTCGCTTGCAAGGTTTGAACAAAATATTGGAGTGGGACGGCGCAAACATGTGCTTTACCAACATCGGTGATACGGAAACCATCAGAACTTGCATCAAGGATGGATTTAAAATTCATAACGGTCACCCTACGTTCGACAAGTCGTGGACCAATCCGATCAATGCCCAACAGTATGCTGCCGAACTGGTGAAGCATAACTATCGCGAAGGCTGGAGATTGCCCGACATGCCGAGATAAGAGTAGATTAAGAATTAAACAATTAAAACCCATAAATATTATTATCATGAAAAAAGTATTTTATCCATTAGCATGTTGCATCGTAGCAGCGACATTGGTCTCTTGCGGTGGCCAGAAAAAGGCAGAGACCACTCAACCGGCCGAAGTATCGTTATCCTATTCTAAATCGCTGAAAGCAGCCGAAACAGACAGTTTGCTGCTTCCGGTTGACGCCGATGGCTATATCACCATCTTCGACGGAGAGACATTCAACGGCTGGCGCGGATACGGTAAAGACCGTGTACCCTCCAAGTGGGTCATTGAAGACGGTTGCATCAAGTTCAATGGTACCGGAGGCGGTGAAGCGCAAGCTGGTGATGGCGGCGACCTGATCTTTGCCCATAAGTTTAAAAACTTCGAGTTGGAACTCGAATGGAAAGTTGCTAAGGGTGGTAACTCCGGCCTTTTCTACTTGGCTCAGGAAGTCACTTCAAAGGACAAAGACGGCAACGACGTACTTGAACACATTTATATCTCTGCTCCCGAGTTTCAGTTGCTCGACAATGAGAACCATCCGGATGCCAAACTGGGTAAGGATAACAACCGCCAGGCAGCTTCCTTGTACGACATGATTCCGGCAGTACCGCAAAACGCCAAACCTTTCGGCGAATGGAATAAAGCTAAGATTATGGTTTACCAAGGTACAGTGGTGCACGGACAAAACGACGAAAATGTGCTTGAATACCACCTGTGGACCAAAGAATGGACTGACCTGCTGCAAGCCAGCAAATTCAGCGAACAGAAATGGCCATTGGCGTTTGAGTTGCTCAACAACTGCGGTGGCGAGAATCACGAAGGATTCATCGGTATGCAAGACCATGGAGACGTAGTATGGTTCCGCAACATTCGTGTGAAAGTACTCGATTAAACTCATGTATCAATATAAATCAGGAAACATGAAACACCGGACATATTTGTGTGCAGTAGCCATGCTTCTCGCCATTCCGTTTACAGCGATGGCACAGAAAAAAGCTACAAAGGACGTCAGCATCCAGCTTTATTCCGTAAGAAATGTGCTCAACAAGATAGACAATAAAGACGGTAAGTGCGATCCCGCTTATACTGCCATGCTGAAGAGCTTGGCGAACATGGGATATACCGGCGTTGAAGCTGCCAACTACCAGGACGGGAAATTCTACAATAGAACTCCTCAGCAATTCAAGAAGGATGTAGAAACGGCAGGCATGAAAGTGCTGTCATCGCATACCTCCAAGGGGTTGTCAGATGAGGAATTAGCGTCGGGTGACTTCTCCGAGTCGATGAAATGGTGGGATCAGTGCATTGCCGCCCATAAGGCTGCCGGCATGCTCTACATTGTATGCCCCAGCATGAGAACACCCAATACGCTGAAAGATTTGGGTACTTATTGCGCATATTACAACGAGATTGGCAAGCGTTGCAAAGCGCAGGGTATGGCGTTTGGCTATCATAATCACAGCTTTGAATTTCAGAAAATAGAAGGAAAAGTGATGTATGATTACATGATTGAGAACACCAACCCCGAATACGTTTTCTTCCAGATGGATGTGTACTGGGTAGTACGCGGGCAGCAAAGTCCGGTAGACTATTTCACTAAATATCCCGGCCGGTTTGCGGTGTATCACATCAAAGACCATCGTGAGATAGGACAAAGCGGTATGGTAGGTTTCGATGCCATCTTTAAAAATGCCAAGAAAGCCGGATTGAAGCATATCATTGCCGAAATAGAGGAGTACAGCATGCCTTTGGAAGAAAGTGTCAAGACCAGTTTAGAGTATTTGCTGGATGCGCCTTTCGTGAAGGATTCGTACGCCAAGTAAAGCTCAACAGGCTATATTAAATAATCAAACCTGCACGTCATACAAAGATGTGCAGGTTTTTTTGTATCTCACCAGTAAGAATCACTATTATTTTTGCAACGCCTCCACCAGCAACGTAATATTCGCCATAAACAACCTTACCGAAATAGCCAGCAGAATGATGCCAAAGAATTTACGGATTATATAAATGCCGCCCTTGCCCAGAAACCGCTCTACACGACCGGTCATGCTAACAACAAAATACACCCACGCCATATTCAGTACCAAGGCAATGATGATATTGACACTGGCGTACTCCGCACGAAGAGACAGCAAAGTGGTAAATGCGCCCGCACCTGCCAGCAAAGGGAAAACCAACGGCACAAGCGTAGCTTCCTTGATAGGCCCCTGGTTCTTGAAAATTTCTATGTCGAGAATCATTTCCAGCGACATCAGGAAAATAACTAAAGCGCCGGCAACGGCAAACGATTCAATATCTACATGAAACAACTTCAACAACATATCGCCGGCATAGAAAAAACCTATCAGCAACGCAAAAGATATCAACGTAGCTTTCAATGCGTTCACTTCTTTCCCTTTCTCCTTCAAATTAATGATTATAGGAATAGAACCAATGATATCAATTACGGCAAACAGTACGATAAAAGCACTGACTAATTGTTGAAAATTAAATGCATAAAACATATATTCCTCCTTTTTTGCAAAGATAGTCGATTTTTATGCATCCCACAAGATTTATTCGTACCGATTGAATAGCACGTTTAAGAAATAATAAAAAAACAAAAAAGAAAGGCTAAATATATTAGAGTAAATAACGATTATTCTACTTTTGCTTATTAAACAAAAAGAAGAAGGGATATATGGAAACAATGTACAATAATCTCTTGCAACTACCACTCTTTCAGGGGCTTGTGCAAGAAGACCTTACCTGCATATTAGGAAAAGTGAAATTACACTTCACAAAGCATAAAGCTGGAGATATATTAGTAAAAAAAGGCACGCCATGCGAATGGCTGATATTTATCCTGAATGGGGCAATCACCTCTACCACAACATCTGCCGATAACACTTATACCTTTATGGAATTCAGCCGGGCGCCTTACGTGATAGAGCCACAATCTTTGTTTGGCATGAATACGTCCTATGTATCTACCTATTTGGCCCACACGGAAGTACGTACGTTAACCATTAGTAAAACATTCGTGATGAACGAGCTGTTTAAGTACGAAATTTTCCGCCTCAACTACATGAATATAGTTAGTAACCGTGCTCAAACTTGCTATAGCCGGTTATGGGCCGCAACGCCCGAAAAGTTGGAAGCACGTATTGCCAAATTCATCCTCTCGCATTCAGAGCGTCCGTCGGGAGGAAAGATACTAAAGATAAAAATGGAAAGGCTCGCCTTTGTGATTAATGACACGCGACTCAGTGTATCAAAAGCCTTGAATGGTATGCAGCAAAGCGGACTGTTGGAACTGCATCGGGGAGAGATTGTGATACCGGAAGTAGAAAAACTGATCGGGTAGATTCCTGAGTACAATTAAGAAACTGTTTTGAGCTTCTTAAAAAAAGTCCGGAGCATTGAATGCTCCGGGCTTTTTTATATGACATCGTATTCTCATTCTTATGACATCTTATTCCCATTCGATTGTTTTTCATCTTTAGACGTTAAAATATTTATGCTTATTATCAATAGTTTAACCTTATTCTATATACTCACTTCTAATCAACTGGTGACAAAAACTGGTGTCAAACTATATAAGTAGTTATTTCTATATATGGGTAGGCTAGGTAACTTCTATCTGCATTTCAAATGAAGCTACCTCACCCTATATCATAGTTCGGATTAGCGTTTATTCCAGGAAAATCCTGGAAATACTCCCCTAACAGGCTAACTCATAGTGCATTTTGAACATCTTAATCAGTTCCCCATTATCATAATTAGGGTTAACAGTCTTAGCCCTTCGTATGAACGTTTTGACCATTGCCCTAACATCATCCCTATCATTAATGTCATAGTACCCACCATGAACATCGCTGTCCATTTCTTGCAAAATCAATTCCGATTGATAATCATAGTAAGGTTTATCCATATCGCTTTGAATTGGACATTCTATTTCTATATTGTTCTCTTCTTCTTTTCTTATAGAATCAGAATGTCCATTTCCCTTCTGATACTTAGTGATACCCATCTCTTGCCTGAACCGCTGTAACGTCTTAGTCGAAATGTTTAATCCATACTCCTTAAAGACCTCAACATTAGCCTTGTCGGTAAGTGAGACATCATATAACTCTCCTATTTGACTATATGTAATTAACTTCTTTGAAAGATTACTAACTTGTCGTTTGTTGAGGCTATGTTTAACACAATAGCCATCATTCACTATATATTTTCTCTTATCCTTCCTTATATTTATTTCTTTATACCTTTGCAAATCAGCCTTATACGAGCGGAATGCAATATCAATCAATTGCTTTTTATCTATCTTATCTTTACTATTATCAATATAATAATATAGCTCATTCACCAAGCAATGCAATAAGTGTTCAAAGGATAGTTTATCAATCATCATTCTGCGTAGAATCCCGTTCAAGTATAACTTCCTTCTTCTTCCCTCTCCGTCTCTTATAGGCTTAACTTTGGTGGTGATATTCCGTACATCTCCATCCTCCTTATAATTGGTATGATATATCCAGTATCTTATAATCTCTATATAGTTAGGTGGAAGAATAATGTAAGGTGTATCATCATCAACAGGTTCTAATGGAGTATGCTGAAAGAAGTAGTACTTATCATTATACTTGGCTATCAAATCAGTATATGACATATTCCAGTAGTCATTAATATATTCCTTATCCTGAATTAGACTTTCTATTTCTATATTGTTTTTCTCTTCTTTTCTTATAGGATTAGAATGTCCATTTTGATTCTTATTATTCAATTGAAATTGGTTTATAGAATACAGATTACAAGTGTTGATCAACTCACATTCATGGTAACTACCAAACACAGCCTGAACAGCATTCCTGCCACAATTATCAGAAATAGAAAGTTTATTTATATCAACTATTTTATCATATAACTCTCTGAATACATCAATATTAACAAGTTCTTCCTTAAAGAAAAACAAAAGCCTATACCTATTTCCTTTACCTTCTTGCTGATGACTATAAGTCGTGTATGCAATGGTCGGCTTAAGTTGCAACATATCAACCAATTCACCCAAGTCACATTTAACATCATTATCTAAGTCTATCATAATAAAATGTGTTCCAGTGAAATTATTACAGGTACGTTGATGCTGTTTAATGGTTAAATCGTACTCATTAGTAAAGTTAGCCGATAATACATATCCGCTTTTTATGAAATTCGCAATTTCATCCAGTGATAGATTCTTTCTTATATACTCTATCTTTCTAATTTCTTCATGGTTAGGTTTTTCCAAAAAACAACTTACAGAAGTCGTTATAGTATAAATCATAATTTAGTTATTTAAAATGTATCTTATTTTGGTTTATTATTATTTTAGTAAGCGTAAAAAAATAAGTTGGGACAGTTTTTGATTAAAGAAAGAGACTGCATCTCATCAGTGCCGTCTTAATCTGTACCAAGTTATTTTTTAATCATTACTTAATGGTTACAAAAGAGGATAAGAACAGAATACTATTATCCATATAAGCGAACAACTCCAACTATGCCAAACGTACAGAAAATAATTGAGAAAACAAAATTATTTCATATAATAATTATATTTATATATAGAAGTTAGTTCCAACTACCTCATAATAAATATAATGGTAAAATATAAAATAATAATATAAACAAAATAATATATGGAAAATAGCACAAGCAATGCTGTCAAACCACAACGCAGCAGGGAAGGGAACTTAAATCCTATGTGGGGAAAACAACAATCATTAGATACGAAGAAAAAAATCTCTAATACTCAAAAGAAAAGATACGAAGCAATCAGGAAACAACTTCAAAAAGAGGAAACGAAACAAGCGATAGGGCGAACCGACAAAGTAGCACGTATGGATTTATTAAATCAATGTCTTCATAAGGATACAATCGGCTTTGACAGTGTTGAGCAAGCTCACAACTTTGTAGCTATTATGTTGGAGAACGAGGGAACAAGCTACCTCCAAAGGATTGTTAAAGAAGAACTAAACAAGTTTTTGAATGAAAGAGAAAGAGGTAATAAACACGTTTAGTAACCATATTTTTTATGGAATATGGCTCTGAGTACATTATGACAAGGAAAACAACCGTTCATCGTGTATCTCTTATTGATTTTTCATTCAACAGGTTCTTTTTTCCTTCCTCTAGTGGTGGGTTTGACATACAATACTCCCTTTCTGATTGTACATCGGCTATTAGTATAAACCATATCCGCACCGTCAGGGAGCTTATAGAAGTAGTTGTTGAGGCTTGCCTGACCGATCCCCAACTCTTCGGCTGTATGCCTATCATACATTGATGAAGGAGAGCCAAAATACTCGTGCTGGTCACCTATCTGAAGATGAATCACTGTCCTTTCACTGCCATTTGCCATAATTTCTTCTTTTGGGGCAAATATAGCAAGAAATGTTATTCAAATTAAAATATAATCATTAAATTAACAACATTAATTCAAAATATTATCTTATTTTAATTATAACCATCAAATTAAGTTCTACAATCTGATTCAGTATTTTAAAATTGCATTATCTAAGGAAGCAAATTAGCTTCCTTTTTTGTTTTACCTATCTTATTTTGATTGATATATTATTTAAATTGAAATTAAATAATATATTTTATATTATTTAACCATTGATATTATTTCAATTCAATTAGAATAACTATCTTTGTGCTGTAATTAGAAATAAGCAGTAACAATTCAATGATATGACAACAATGGATATGATAAATAAAGCCATAAAGATGATTCATGAGCATGATTTCTTTTGGATTTATGCAGATTGCGAAGCATCAGCAAGGGAAGCATCACGTAGACACATGGTAACCTTTGTTGAGTTTATCAATGCTATTGATGCCAACACAAGAAAAGCATTGAAAGACCTTTGGTTAGCTCGTCACGAATGGGCTAAGAAGAATATGTTCGAGATTAATAAAGAAGCATTGAACGTGTACGAGACTAAAGAAGCCGAAACACTTGCATCGTTGACAGCTCTAACTTACACAATAGCTGCATAACAACAAGGAGGACACAGGAAATGGAAATGGCGAAATATATAATGAGTATTTTGAAAGGTCAACTTATGGTTGTCTGGTCATGGGGCTTTAATAGCCCTGTAACTATCGAAAACGGATTGCGCTTCAAGGTACAAGGATTTAAGTTTAAGGGGGCGGTTGAGATTGTATATAATGAGGGCAAAGACTTATTCAATATAAACTTCATAAAGAACGGGAAGGTAAGCGACACTATTGAAGACGTGTATTTCGATATGCTCGTTGAGGCTATTGATACAAGGGTGGAGAAGACTGCTAATTACGAACAGAGGGTTCTGAATGAGTATTCGTTAAATTGAAAATGTATTCAAAAAACAAATGTGTTCAAAAAATAATATATTGAATATGGATAACCCAATAAAAGTGTTACCAATAAATCCAAAGGATTGTTCAAATACAAATGTTAAGAATATAAAGAGAGCAGTGATATATGCCAGAGTGAGTTCAACCATAGAGCGGAATCGGCAGAATACAGACCGCCAAGTTGAAGACCTAAAGAATTACGCCGAGTATGCAGGCATGGAAATAACAGAAGTATTTGAAGAATACATTAGCGGTGGAAAAAAGAATAATGAACGTGCCATTCTCCAAGATGCCATTGATTACTGTATAATAAATAAGGTAGATATACTCCTAACAAGTGAACTCTCAAGAATAGGAAGGAGCAGTTTTGAAGTACTGGAGACAGTGAAGACATTGATTGATAACAAGATTAACCTATATATGCAAAAGGAACAGTTCACCTTACTGGATAACACAGGAAAGCCTTCCATGTTTGCACCCATCATGTTGGCGACATTGGCAACATGCGCCCAGATAGAGAGAGAAAACATTCAGTTTCGGTTAGATAGTGGTTACCAACGTTTCAGAGCTAATCACGGCAAGGTCGGTAGAAAGAAAGGGAGCATTAAAAGCATAGAACAGAAAAAAGAGGAATACAAAGAAATTATTTCACTATTGAAAAAAGGATATTCTATTAGGAATGTAGCTAAGCTAACAAAAAGAGGCATAAGCACGGTGCAAAGGGCTAAAACAGAGTTTTGTATATAAAGCTACGATATATTTATGAGTTATTAGTTCAAAAAACTAATTTTGCAAAAAAATAACAGCTCACAAAGCGTTCTTTGCTAAATAATTCTTAATTTTGCAACGCTACAAATAGTAGCAGACATAATATAGGAAGCGTTTAGCTTTATTTCACGTTGATGAATCTCGACAACTCATCTTGTAATTGAAATAACAAAGAACGTTCTTCCTTTGGTGTGTTATATGTATCTCTACATATATAGCCAAAGGTGTGAGCTGTTTTTTCTTATCTATTACAAGGGCAGTCGAGAGCCTATCAATGGGATAAGGACTAAAATAGGCTCACACTTTCTTTATATGCCCATTCAATTATTTCTTTTTTGCACCATTGAGCCGAAGGTGCACTTTTAAATTACAATGAAAAAGTTTTTTACGGTCGCTATCATCCTTATGGTAGGTTTGGGAACAGCTATGGCACAAAAAGGTGAAATGGCTGGTGGTGTTCAATTAAACTATGGGTCGGAGATTGAAAGTTTAGGTATTGGAGCAAAGTTTCAGTATGGCATTACGGATGCTATTCGTGTTGAGCCATCTTTCAACTATTTCTTCGGCAAAAATAGCTTTAACATGTTCGATTTTAATCTCAATGCGCATTACTTGTTCAAAGTTGCCAATAAAGTTAATGCTTATCCCTTAGCAGGTCTTGGCTATACAAGTTGGGAAATAGGTGGAATAGAAATTGATGACGATGACTTTGAAGTAGAAAGTGAGAGTTCCCGAAGTGGGAAAATTGCTGTTAACTTAGGTGCGGGCATAGAATATCAACTCACAAACAAATTGGCTGTCAATGCGGAATTGAAATATCAGATAATCAGCAATTTCAACCAGTTGGTGTTCGGTGTTGGTATGACTTATAAGTTCTAATTCTATAAAATTATAAGAAGATATGACTAAAAGAGTTTCTATAAGAAGGGTCAGTAGTGATATTTGGCACAATATTGATAAAAAGGAGTTTTGGGTTTGCTTGATAATAAGCTTTTTATTGAGCACTATATCCTTGTTGATCAATTTTGAATCTGAGCTAACAAGAAGTAATATTCTTAGCATCTTTCCCAGTTTGGTCGGATGCACCATAGCGGGCTATGCAATAATAATAAACCTCAAAGAGGAAACTGTAAAACGATTAGAAGATAAAGTGAATGGGGAACAGCCTTATGAAGTCCTCTGTGCTTCTTTTTCCTTTGCTATCATATTACAGTTAGTACCAATATTCCTTTCTCTTTATTGTCCCAAAGATTGGTATATGGTAGACAGTTCTATATATACAAAAATTATACCCTTCTTAGTTTTATTCTTTAGCCTTTTTTCATTGCTTTGGATTGGAAACTTAGCACTTCATTTGTTCGCATTAAGGATGTTTATTTTATCCAAAGAACAGAAGAAATAGAATCAAATTAAGACAAAAAAAAGATTTTATATTATGAAAAAGATTTTATATATTTTGACAATTATTTGTCTGTCGTTTGTAGTGTATTCATGTGATAAGGGTGGTAGTGATGAACCATTCATGGAAGAAAAAAACTTGTGGGAAGGCACAAAGTTTAATGGAAAGAAACCAGATAGTAGGGCATTTCTAGTTAATGGGGAAGTCCGTGACGATTTAAGATTCCAATGTTATGTCGATCCTAGGATTAAAAAAACTCGTTTTTATGAGGAACATGGTTATTTGGAATTTGTCCCTTATTGGGAGGGTGGGTGGCCCAACACTTATGATGATTTTAAAGAGGGATTATTGTTATCAAATAGGGATGACACAAATAATGGTAGGAATGAAGAAGGGTGGTGGATTATGTATCCAACTGGTCCTAAAGTATGGTTTGACTGCCATGGAACACCCAATAATATTGATTGTGAGGATAAGTTGATTTCTGGTGCTATTTATGTGTATGAGAACACCTCAACTTATATTGCATTGTTATATGATAATGTAACCATTAAACCATACGGTTTAAAAGCTGACAATTTTGATGGTGTTGTGATATATTACAAATGGCTTTAAAACAGCAATAATTATTCAAATAGTACACATACTGTTGAAAATAAATAATGCGGCTTAGTAATAAGTCGCATTATTAGATTATACTTAAAAAATATATACCAAAAAAAACAGCTATACAAAAGCCTTAGCTACAATAGCAGCATGTTCCGCTTGAGACATCTTTATATATTTTAGAAAGTTTGCTTCGGTCGTGTGACCAGTAATCGCCATAATGCTAATAGAAGGAACGCCTTTCAAATACATATTAGTTGCAAAGGAACGTCTAGCAGTATGATTCATTATAAAATGATATTTAGATTCTCGACGTATTATAGTCTTTCCCCCAACAACACGGGACAAAGACATCACTTCATTAATACCAGCTAATTCACCACACTTACGTATTTGTTTCAATGCATGAGTTTTATCAACTGCCATTGGTAACTTACCGTCATATTTTCTAATGATATTTCTTACCAGAGGGTGTAGTGGAATAATAACCGTTCTATTGGTTTTACTCGTTGTAATTGTCATAGTATCAGCCGTTAAGTCTGCTTTAGACAAGTCTTTCCAATCACCAAATCTTAATCCCGTCCAACATGCAATTATGAACAAGTCTCTTGTTTGTTCTATCATACTCTTAGCGTCTATTTCAGAAGCAATAGCCGCATCCGAAAAATCAATGTTATACAGACGTTCTATTTCATCTCCCGATAGATAGATATTATCTACATCATGTGCCTTTGTCGTATATCTATGAAAAGACTTATCATTGATTAACCCTTCCATTTCAGCCTCCCTAAGCCAAACCTTCATTATACTATATTGACTTGCTATGGTATTAACCGAGTAGTTTTGCTCCATAAGCCAAGCAGTGAAGTTCTCTTCCAATCTATTATTAAACAGTTCCCACACTAATCGCTGATTCTTTTCCCTACAGAAGCGTTCTAATCGTTGTAATGCGTTTTGATGATTATAGATTGTTCCATCCACGATTTTACGTTGAGTATCTTTATTTACCATATTGATTTTTCTCTCAATATAAGCCTTCACAAACTCTTCTGGGCATTTTCTAGTTTTAACCTCTATTCCGCGGATTTTTGAGTTGAGAAATGCTTCAAAATTAGTTTTTGAATGTTCCATCACATTACTCATTAAATGGGATTGAGAAACCATTACGCCATATTCTTTACAATAGTCCAATATTTTTTCAAGCTCTTTATTAATTTTCTTATTGTACTTATTCTGAATTGCGTTTAAAGTACTACTTTCTACAGCACCTCCCCCTTCTTGTGTCCGTGTCGTCTTAAGCCAAAACTCTGGTTCAATCAGAAGAGTTGTATATACCCTTGCACGTTCCTTATTAATGGTCGTTGACAACCATATCTGTGACCTTCTACCCCCTATACCTTTGAGGTTAAAATTAACTCGCATAACAAATCTATTAGCAATGCTTACTTCATTACTTACCATTCTTTTTAAAGTTTAATTTATGAATATTGTATTCCCAGAGTTTGGGTTATGAAAAAGTTACTAACATCATTTTAACTTCCAATGCAAATAGACAAAAAAAAATATTAATTCCCAAATCATCTGAAACATTTTTTCAAAGATACTGGGAAATAATCATTTCCAGAAATTAACGATTGGCAGGTGGTGACAAGAACTGGTGACAATTCACAAATATTAAGAATACTGCAAAAAAGTCATTTTGAACGCCCACAGAGCTATGTATCAACAAAATAGCCCCAACTTTACACAAGCTGAGGCTACTCAAATATCGTCTAAAAAGGGCTTATTTTATTCCCATTCGATTGTTGCCGGCGGCTTCGACGAAATATCATAAGTCACACGGTTCACCCCTTTCACCTTATTAATAATGTCGTTGGAAACCTTGCCCAGGAACTCATAAGGAAGATGCGCCCAGTCCGCCGTCATGGCATCCGTAGAAGTTACCGCACGGAGGGCAACGGCACGCTCGTAGGTACGCTCGTCTCCCATCACACCAACCGACTGCACTGGAAGCAGAATTACGCCTGCCTGCCACACCTTATGGTAAAGGGAAGTTTCGCTACCATCGGCTTCTTTTACCTTCCAGTCGCGCAAACCTTGAACGAAGACATCATCCGCATTTTGAAGAATAGCTACCTTCTCAGGGGTGATATCACCCAGAATGCGTACTCCCAAGCCCGGCCCGGGGAAAGGATGACGGGTAATCAGGTGATCGGGCATGCCCAGTTCACGACCCACGCGACGAACTTCGTCCTTAAATAACAAGCGAAGTGGTTCGCAAAGTTTCAGGTTCATCTTCTCGGGCAAACCACCCACATTGTGGTGACTCTTGATAACCGTACCCGTAATAGACAGTGATTCAATGATATCGGGATAAATCGTACCCTGCGCCAACCACTTCACGTCTTTTATTTTATGAGCTTCTTCATCGAACACGTCAATGAAGCCTTTACCTATGATCTTACGTTTCTTTTCCGGTTCCGATACTCCTGCCAACGCGGCGTAAAACCTTGCACTGGCATCTACGCCAATCACATTGAGGCCGAGACATTCATAATCGTGGAGCACATTCTTGAACTCGTTCTTACGAAGCAAGCCATGATCAACAAAAATACAAGTCAGATTCTTGCCGATAGCACGGTTCAACAGTACGGCGACAACAGAAGAGTCTACACCACCGCTCAAACCCAGGACAACTTTATCATCGCCCACTTGCTCTTTCAGTTCGGCAATAGTTGTTTCAATGAAGGAAGCTGCGCTCCAGTTTTGCTTGCAGCCGCACACGTCTACCGCGAAATTCTTCAGCATGTGCGTGCCGTCTTCCGTATGGAATACTTCGGGATGGAACTGTACGCCCCACACGTTCTCATTTTCTATCCGGTAGGCGGCAATAGCCACTTTTTCCGTCGAAGCAATTGTTCTGAAACCGGAAGGAATAGCGGTAATCGTGTCTCCATGACTCATCCACACCTGTGTATTCTCTTTCACGTTCTTGAACAGCACATTGTCCTTATCAAAGGAATTCAGATGTACACGTCCGTATTCACGGTTCCCGGCAGATTCTACCTTGCCGCCATTGGTATAAGCAATGAACTGCGCACCGTAGCAGATGCCCAGAATGGGGTACTTGCCACGAATTTCACTCAAATCGACCTTGAACGCATTTTCATCGTATACAGAGAACGGACTGCCTGAAAGTATAACTCCTTTCACACTTTCATCCCCTTTGGGGAACTTATTATAAGGTACAATCTCGCAATATATACTCAATTCGCGAAGACGTCGCCCAATGAGTTGTGTGGTCTGCGAACCGAAATCAAGAATGATAATCTTTTCCTGCATATAGCCTGTATGGATTTAATTAAAATGATTTGCAAAAGTAGAAAAACTATGCAAATAACGGAAGAATATAGATTAGAAAATTTCTCTCGGCGGTTAAATCATTCATCTGATATGCGGAAAGGGGGGCTTCCTTTGACTGTATCCGCTTCTTATTTATCCCGCAGTTATTTCGTAGCTGCTCCCTACCTACTCCTTGTCTATAGAGAGGGAGCAGATAAGGAGCAGATAAGGAGCAGGCATGGTTCGGATATAGGTATTTCATACCCTCAGCGGAAGGATGATTAGTCGTTTTATATGCCGATAATAGCCTAAAATCTTTAAGTATTGTTCTTGTTTTGAGAAATAATCTCAAGCTTTTATTCTTATTGCAAGAATAATGGGTGTATTTGAAGCGGAATACGAGAATATCTCTCAAAAGTAAGAAAACAGATATGGTACACCTGATAGAATTTACAGTAGGGAACTTCCTTTCTTTTAATGAAAAGAAGACATTGAGTATGGAGGCTGCCGGTATTCGGGAACTGCCGGAAAATACATTTGTAAAAGGTGATTGCAAGTTATTGAAATCTGCCGTTGTTTACGGGGCTAATTCCAGTGGAAAAAGTAATTTGATTAAGGCGATGGAGTTTATGAGAAAGACAATTTTAAACTCCTCTAAAATGAATTCAACGGATAAATTGGGGGTTTCTTCCTTTCAACTAAATGCAGAAACGGCTCAGTCTCCGTCTTTTTTTGAAATATTATTTTATGATTATAATACTCGCTACAGATATGGGTTCGAGTTGGACAATGAACGGATACATGCCGAATGGTTGTACACACTACCGTCTCACAATACAAAGAAAGAACAATTGTTGTTTATTCGAGATTCGGAAGGTATAGCCGTTAACAATTCATTTCAGGGAGCTTCGGGATTAGAAGAGCGCACTCGTGATAATGGGCTTTTCTTGTCGGTTTGTGATCAGTTCAATGTGCCAATAGCCAAAAAACTGGTCTACGCAGTAAACAGTATCACCATTGTATCTGGCGTAAATCACGATCAACTCATAACAATGACCAGCATATTTATGGAAAACAACACACAACTTACAAAAGGTTTTTTCCAAAAATTACAATTAGGTTTTATTGACATTAATCGAATCACTGATAAACGTGGATGGATAGACAAAGCTTTAACTACCCACAATGTATATGACGTTAAAGGTAATATAGAAGGGCAACATCATTTCAAAATCGTAGAAAGCGAATCTGCCGGCACTAATAAAATATATGATTTAACAGGGCATCTGCTTTTTGCACTACAATCGGGGATTACACTAATAATAGACGAACTGGATGCTAAACTCCATCCTTTATTGACAAAGAAGATCGTTGAAATGTTCCATTCCAATGAATTGAATAAGAATGGAGCACAACTCATCTTCGCCACCCACGACACCAACCTCTTAGGGTGCAACTGTTTTCGTCGTGATCAGATATGGTTCACCGAAAAAAACAGGAAAGAAGAAACAGATCTTTATTCATTAGTAGAATTCCGCAACGTAGAAGGAACAAAGGTACGGAACGACCGCAACTACGAAAAAGATTATATCGAAGGACGCTACGGCGCCATTCCGTTTATTGGTGACTTTTCTAATTTGATGAAGAATGGCGAAAAGGAAAGAGATTAAGGATTTCAATCACCGCTTTGAGCGCGATGAATCCCAACGTGGCAGGAAAGTAGGAACCCGTAATAAACGAGTTTATTTCCTCATTGTGTGCGAAGGAACCAAGACCGAACCCAATTATTTTTCCTCCTTTGAGAACAACCTACCCCCTTATACGCTGGGCAGATATGTTGATTCGTTCGCATGAAGGGAAAAAGCCGGCAGATTGCAACCCCGGCACCACTGTTCATCTTCTGGTGAAAGAACTGACCGACCCCGGCAGCGTTACGAATACCAAATAAAAAGGAGTAATGCCACACCTCGCAGCACTACTCCTCTTTCCTTATAACAGAAAAACATCAAAGTTACTTCTTCTCCTTCAGCAAATCGCGGATTTCAGTCAGCAACACCTCTTCCTGTGACGGCGCAGGCGGAGCAGCAGGAGCTTCTTCCTGCTGCCTGGCAGACAATTTCGCAATCAATTTGATAAACAGGAAAATGGAGAGAGCGATGATGATGAAATCAAACGTCACCTGCAGGAAATTCCCGTAATTCAGAGTCACGGCGGCAATTTCCTGACCGTTTACCATTTCAGCGGGCTTCATCACCCATTTCAAATCCGCGAAATTCATACCGCCCACCAACAGTCCGATAGGAGGCATAATGATATCCGCAACCACGGAAGACACAATTTTACCAAATGCACCACCGATAATTACACCGACAGCCATGTCAACCACATTCCCCTTCATGACGAATGCCTTAAAATCTTGCAAAAATGAACTTTTTCCCATAAATTCTATTATTAATTAATAAACTAAGTATGAATATAAAAACAATTTCTTACTTTTGCACCGCATTTCCAAAAGAGATGCAATGAAAGGATAGAGACATTTAAACAAATATTACAACTTAAAAGTTTAAGCAAAATGATTAAAGTAGGTATTAATGGATTCGGACGTATCGGACGTTTCGTATTCCGCGCAGCTCAGACAAGAAACGATATTCAAATCGTTGGTATTAACGACCTTTGCCCGGTAGATTATTTGGCATATATGCTGAAATATGACACAATGCACGGTCAGTTCGAAGGAACAATCGAAGCTGATGTTGAAAACAGTAAGTTGATTGTAAATGGTAATGCTATCCGTATCACCGCAGAAAAAAATCCTGCTGACCTGAAATGGGACGCAGTAGGTGCAGAATATGTAGTAGAATCTACAGGATTATTCCTTTCTAAAGATAAAGCTCAGGCTCACATCGAAGCAGGTGCAAAATACGTAGTTATGTCGGCTCCTTCAAAGGACGACACCCCGATGTTTGTATGCGGCGTAAACGAAAACGCTTACGTTAAAGGTACTCAGTTCGTTTCTAACGCTTCTTGTACTACTAACTGTTTGGCTCCTATCGCTAAAGTATTGAACGACAAATGGGGTATCACTGACGGTTTGATGACCACAGTTCACTCTACAACTGCTACTCAGAAAACAGTTGATGGTCCTTCTATGAAAGACTGGAGAGGCGGCCGTGCTGCTTCAGGCAACATCATCCCTTCTTCTACAGGTGCTGCTAAGGCTGTAGGTAAAGTTATCCCTTCTTTGAACGGTAAACTGACCGGTATGTCTATGCGCGTTCCGACTTTGGACGTTTCTGTAGTTGACTTGACTGTAAACCTGGCTAAGCCTGCTACTTATGCTGAGATTTGCGCTGCTATGAAAGAAGCTGCTGAAGGCGAATTGAAAGGTATTTTGGGTTACACTGAAGATGCAGTAGTTTCTTCTGACTTCCTGGGTGATGCTCGCACTTCTATCTTCGACGCCAAAGCAGGTATCGCTTTGACTGACACTTTCGTGAAGGTTGTATCTTGGTATGACAACGAAATCGGTTACTCTAACAAAGTGCTTGACCTCGTTGCTCACATGGCTTCAGTAAACGGATAATTAAAGTTTATATACCTTTTAAAGCAGGCAATCTCTTTCGGAGAGATTGCCTGCTTTTTTTTACGTTCATTATCTATCAGTACAATAGTGCAGCTTTTTTTTCATGTAATCGTCCTAATCCGCTCTAACTTGCATTATTCATAAGTGTCTCGTCATAAATGAGAATTTAGCGGTGGGAATGATTAATAGTAGTATCTCTATTGATCATTCCCACCGCTAAATTCTCATTTATAGTAAAAATAATTATTACGAAGTACTTACACTATGAATAATGTAGGCTAACATAATTATAATATACTTTGTTAAAATATAGCTGGTTCTTCGTCGAATCAGCTATTTTTTTGCATTTTTGCAACTAAATATTTTACTGATACCCAAGTATGATAAAAATTAGATTAACGTTAATATCACTTTGCCTTATGAATATGATACAGGCTCAGAACCCTTTTTTCGAGAAATACTCTACTCCGCACGGTACAACTCCGTTTGATAAAATAAAAACAGAACATTACGAGCCAGCCATCCGCGAAGGCATCAGCCGCCAGAATACCGAGATTGACGCCATCACAAACAATCCGGAAGCGCCGACATTCGCCAACACAGTGCAGGCTTATGAAAAATCGGGCGAACTGCTGAACAGGGCGACTAACGTATTCGGCAACCTGCTCAGCGCCCAAACGAACAACGAAATGCAGGAGCTTGCCAAGACCTTGATGCCGTTACTGAGTGAACACTCCAACAACCTTTCTCTGAACGAGAAACTGTTTGCACGCATCAAAACAGTGTACGAGCAGAAAGACCGGATAAATCTGACGCCCGAACAAAACAAGCTATTGGAAAAGATTTATAACGGCTTTGTCCGCAACGGCGCCAACCTGGAAGGAGATGCCAAACAGAAATACCGCGAACTGAGCCGTGACCTCAGCCTGCTTACCCTGCAATTCGGTGAAAACAACCTGAAAGAAACCAACGAATACAAACTGGTGCTGAAAGAAACAACGCAGCTTGCCGGACTGCCTCAAAGCGCCACCGACGCCGCTGCCGAAACCGCCCGGGAGAAAGGCGTGGAAGGATGGGTATTTACCCTGCAAGCACCCAGCTATGTTCCATTCATGATGTATGCCGACAATCGCGACCTGCGTTGTGAACTCTACATGGCGTCCAACACCAAATGCAGCCATGAAAACGAAACCAACAACCAGGAGATTGTGAAGAAGATTGTCAATACCCGCATGGCCATCGCGCAACTTCTGGGATACGACAACCTCGCCGCATATAGCTTGAAAGAACGGATGGCGCAAAACAGCGACGCCGTATATACACTGCTGAACCAATTGCTGGACGCCTACACCCCCACTGCCCGCCAGGAGTATGCAGCAGTGGAAGCATTGGCGCACCGGACGCAAGGCTATGACTTCACGGTGATGCCCTGGGATTGGGCGTACTATTCCCAGAAACTGAAAGACCAAACATACAGTATCGACGACGAAGTGCTGCGTCCCTACTTTGAATTAAGCAAGGTAAAGGAAGGTGTCTTCGGACTCGCTAACCGCCTGTATGGCATAACATTCAGGAAGAATACCGACATTCCGGTGTATCACAAAGACGCAGATGCATACGAGGTGTTCGATAAGGACGGCAGTTTCCTGTCCGTGCTTTACACCGACTTCCACCCCAGGGAAAGCAAGCGCTCGGGCGCATGGATGACTTCCTACAAAGAGCAATGGATAGACGAAAACACAGGTGAAAACAGTCGCCCGCACATATCCATCGTTATGAACTTTACCAAACCAACCCGGGACACGCCCGCCTTGCTGACGTTTGATGAACTGGAAACATTCTTGCACGAATTCGGGCATGGACTGCACGGCATATTTGCCAACTCGGTATATGAAAGCTTGAGCGGCACCAATGTGTATCGGGATTTTGTGGAACTTCCCTCTCAATTCATGGAAAACTTCGCCACGGAAAAAGAATTCCTCCATACCTTTGCCAGACATTACCAGACCGGAGAATTAATCCCCGACGAATTAGTACAACGCATTGTCGACTCATCCAACTTCAACGCAGCTTATGCCTGCTTGCGTCAAGTGAGCTTCGGGCTATTGGATATGGCATGGTACACCCGCAAAACTCCGTTCAACGGTGACGTGAAAGCGTATGAAAGAAAAGCATGGGCAAAGGCCCAAATCCTCCCCGTGGTGGAAGATGCCTGCATGAGTACCCAATTCTCGCATATCTTCGCGGGAGGCTATTCCGCCGGATATTACAGCTACAAGTGGTCTGAGGTGTTGGATGCGGATGCTTTCTCATTGTTCAGGCAAAAAGGCATTTTCAACCCTGACGTGGCAGCCTCTTTCCGTGAGAATATTCTTTCAAAAGGTGGTACGGAGCATCCTATGGTACTCTATAAGCGTTTCCGCGGACAAGAACCGACCATCGACGCATTATTAATCAGAAACGGTATCAGGAAATGAATAGAAGAATAAGAAATATCAGTTACTTATTGATGGTGCTTTCCTTATTCCCCATACTTAACGGGTGCAATCAGGAGGATGACGTGATAGAAATATTTACCGGAAAGACATGGAAACTCAGCCGTCTCACCACGGAAAACAGCAGTGAGCCATTCCTTCCCAACTTGTGGAATAACGAAACCGATTACAACAACAGTATAGAAGCACTGAATCGGGAAGGTACTTTCACGCTCACTTTTACGGGTACTGAAGTGAATGGAGAAATTATAGGCACATTGGCGGAAGCCACAGGAATAAGGGCTACTACCAGCGGGACATGGCATGTAGACGGGAAAACCAGGAGTTTGACTATCAGTGCAAGAGTCAACGGTTCAGAGACAGACCCGCTGGCAAGAGCATTTATTGCCGCAATAGAGAATGTTTATAAGTATGAAGGAGATGTGAATACATTGACTCTTTACTACCACGAGGGGCAACAAACAAGAATCATGGGGTTTACTCCTCTGTGAAAAAATAGGGAATCATGGATACAATTTCCGCTAAAGAGAAACAAGAGGCATTAGATAAACGTTACATCCGTATGGCAAGCATCTGGGCGGAAAACTCGTATTGCAAACGTCGCCAGGTGGGTGCACTTATCGTCAAGGAAAAAATGATAATCTCCGACGGATATAATGGAACGCCCGCCGGCTTCGAAAATGTATGCGAAGATGATAACAATCAGACCAAACCTTACGTGCTGCACGCCGAAGCCAATGCTATCACCAAGATAGCCCGCTCCAACAACAGCAGCGACGGTGCCACCATGTACGTCACGGCTTCGCCCTGCATTGAATGTGCCAAGCTGATTATCCAGGCAGGCATCAAGCGGGTAGTTTACTCCGAGAAGTACCGCTTGGAAGAAGGCATCGAACTATTGACGCGCGCAGGTATTGAAGTAATATATATAGCTACTAACAAAGAATAGATATGAGTACAAAGAACTCTTCCCGTTTTACCCCGCTCATTATTGCTGTGAGCGTAGTGATGGGTATCCTGATCGGGACTTTTTATGCCAGACATTTTGCAGGAAATACGCTGGGCATCATCAACGGTTCGTCCAACAAGCTCAATGCGTTGTTACGGGTGATTGAAGACCAATACGTGGACACCGTCAACATGACGGGTCTGGTGGAAAAGGCAATGCCGCAAATACTGGCAGAGTTAGACCCGCATTCCACCTATATTCCCGCCCAGAAACTGGAGGAAGTAAACTCCGAACTGGAAGGGAGTTTCAGCGGTATCGGCATACAGTTTACCATTCAAGAGGATACAATCCATGTGAACAGCGTTATCCAAGGCGGTCCTTCCGAGAAAGTGGGACTGATGGCGGGCGACCGCATCATTATGGTCGACGACAGTCTCTTCGCCGGCATCAAGCTGACCAATGAAAAGGCTATGCGCACGCTGAAAGGTCCGAAAGGCACGAAAGTGAAGTTAAGTGTCAAGCGCGCCACCGAGAAAGATTTGCTTGATTTCGTCATCACCCGGGGAGATATTCCGCAAAACACCATTGATGCGGCATACATGGTCGACAATGACTTCGGGTATGTTCAGATCAGTAAGTTCGGACGCACCACTCACGTAGAACTGTTGAATGCGATTGCCCAATTGAGCCACCAGAACTGCAAAGGAATCATTATTGACCTTCGCGACAATACCGGCGGATACATGGAGGCTGCCGTACGCATGGTGAACGAATTCTTACCCGAAGGCCAGCTCATTGTCTATGCGCAAGGACGCAAATACGAGCGTTATGAAGAGTATGCCAACGGAACGGGCAGTTGCCAGAAGATGCCGTTAGTGGTGCTGACCAACGAGGGTTCGGCTTCGGCAAGCGAGATTTTTGCCGGCGCCATTCAAGATAATGACCGGGGTACTATCGTAGGACGCCGTTCCTTCGGCAAAGGGTTGGTACAGCAACCTATTGACTTCAGCGACGGTTCCGCCATCCGCCTGACCATTGCTCGCTACTATACACCTTCCGGGCGTTGCATACAACGGCCCTACCAGAACGGAAAGGACAGCCAATATGAAATGGACTGGCTGACCCGCTACGAACATGGCGAGTTTTTCTCCAAAGACAGCATCAAGCTGGACGAAAACCTGCGTTATTCTACCCGTTTGGGACGTCCGGTTTACGGCGGCGGCGGCATCATGCCCGATGTCTTTGTGCCACAGGACACGACGGGGACTTCTTCTTACCTGATCGAAGCGCTCAACAAAGGACTGACCTTGCAATTCAGTTTCCAGTACACCGACCGTAACCGCGCTCAACTGAACGAGTTCGACAACGAAGAGGATATGCTGAAATATCTGCGCCGGCAGGGCATTGTGGATCAGTTCATCCGCTTTGCGGACAGCAAGGGAGTGAAGAGACGTAATATTTTGATTAACAAATCATACAAGTTACTTGAGAGGAACCTGTATGGCAATATCATCTATAATATGTTAGGTAGGGAACCTTACATCAAGTTTGCCAACCAAAGCGATCCTACCGTTCAGAAAGCATTGGAAATTCTGGAGAACGGAGAAGCATTCCCCAAAGCTCCGGAGGAAACTCCTAAGGAAGAAACGAAAGATGAAGGAAAGGAAAAAAGAACTGCGGAAGCATATAGCATCGTTAAAGACCCTGAACAGGGATTCATTTACGCATCAATCAGCTGAAATACTCGCTGCCTTGGAAGCGCATCCGGCTTTCAGGGCAGCGCGCATCGTGCTGCTCTACTATTCTCTGAATGATGAAGTGAACACTCACGAGTTCATCCGGAAATGGAGCCGCAAGAAACAAATACTGCTTCCGGTTGTCGTAGGAAACGAACTGGAACTACGCTTTTATACCGGGCCTCAAGACCTTACAACGGGTTCGTATCATATTGAAGAGCCTACCGGAGAACGTTTCACCGACTATCAAGCCATCGATTTCGCCGTGATTCCCGGCGTGGCTTTCGACCTTGCAGGCAACCGTCTGGGACGGGGCAAGGGGTATTACGACCGCTTACTTCCCCTGCTCCCGGCATTCAAAGCCGGCATTTGTTTCCCGTTTCAATTAATGGAAGAGGTGCCTGCCGAGCCATTCGACATCCGTATGGATACAGTGATCACAATCAGATAAGAACGAATCTTCAGGGACAAAAAATCATCCCATGAGACAAAAAAATCCGTCCCGTGAGACGAGAAAATTCATCTCACGAGACGAAAAAATTCATCTCGTGGGACGGTTTTTTTTGTCTCACGAGACGAATTTTCTCGTTATCTGAAGATAATATTAGTAATGACCTGTGCGCCGACATGGCGATTCAGGTTACGAACCAACAAATCACGCCCCATCATCAGCTCCTGGCGAAGGGCGGCAGAAGTTAGGTGCACGTATAAAACCTGGTTACGGATATAGACATCGCGGGTATAAGATGCAATGACGGGGCCCAGCACTTCCGCCCACGAGTTGATAAGCCGCCGTTCATTCAGCGGCGATTCCAAACTTTCCTGACGAAGATAGTTGCGGATTAACTTACCAATCTGTTCGGCATCGTTGCGTTTCATATATTTCTTCCGTTATGCAATGTTTCAAATTTCAGACCCTGCCTGTGATGCTTCATGTTTCATCACCTGTCCGTTCGGTAACAACGCCTTGCTCAACCCGGAACATCTTGTAGTCACTGCCCACTTTATAAAGAATCCGGTCTAAATGTTCACGGTTGGTATCAGTGATGAAGATCTGCCCGAAGTTATCACCTGCCACAAGCTTGATTATTTGTTCCACGCGCGAAGCATCCAGCTTATCAAAGATATCATCCAGCAAAAGCAAAGGGACGGTACTCCCCGTACGTTTCAAGAAATCAAATTGAGCCAGTTTCAGGGCAACCAGATAAGTTTTGTTCTGTCCCTGCGAACCTTCGCGCTTGATAGGAAAATCACCCAAAAGCATATTCAGCTCATCCTTATGAATACCATGCAGGGAATATCCCATAATCTGATCGCGCACACGGCTCCCCTTTATAACTTCGAGCAAAGACGCATTGCAGGCGTGCGAATCATAGGTCAGTCCTACCTGTTCCTTATCCTGTGAGATAAAAGAATAAAACGACTGGAAAATAGGAATGAACTCCCTGATAAAAGCTTCCCGCTTGCGGAAAACCACCTCACCCGCCTGCGCCATCATTTCTTCCCAGACCAGAAACAGTTCTTCTTCCACGGGTTGTTCGCTCTTCAGCAATGTATTCCGCTGTGCCATAGCCTTATTATAGCGAATCAACGCATCCAGATACTCTTTATCGTACTGCGAGATTACAACATCCATAAAGCGGCGGCGTTCGTCACTTCCTCCGGAAATCAATTCCGAGTCGGCAGGAGATACCATTACCAACGGCAAAAAGCCAATATGATCCGACAGGCGCGTATATTCTTTCTTGTTCCTCTTGAACTGTTTCTTTTGCCTGCGTTTCATACCGCAATAAACCTCCTCCGGTGTGCCGTCGGGTGCCTCATAAAAGCCCTGGATAACAAAAAAATCCTGATTATGGTGAATATTCTGAGAGTCGATAGGGTTACCTGAACTCTTACAAAATGAAAGGAAATAAATGGCATCAAGCAAATTAGTTTTCCCCATGCCGTTCTGTCCGAAAAAGCAGTTCAACTTCCGCGAAAAGGAGAGTTCTGCTTGCTCCAGATTCTTATAATTGAGTATGGATATACGCTTCAGTATCATATAACAACAGTAAATTCAGATACAAAAGTAGGAAGAATTTCGGGCTTTTCTGATGTAAAACAAAAAAAGATGCCGCTAAATTTCGTTGATACCCATAAAAAAGTTACTTTTGCGGGTCGAAATAGCTAAGAAATTACTCGGATTTTGCATAATAATAAAAAGAATATATAAAATGGCAGAAAAAAAGAAACCGAACGAAGCCTTGAACGTGGAAGAAGCACTGACACAGTCGGAGGCATTTCTCATTAAAAACCAAAAAGCAATTATTGGTACTGTAGTAGCTATAATCGTTATCATAGCCGGTATAGTGATGTACAAGAACTACTACGTAGAACCTCGTGAAGAAAAAGCACAGAACGCTTTATTCAAGGGGCAGGAGTACTTTGAAGCCGATGCTTACGAACAAGCTCTGAACGGTGACAGCATCGGATTTGTAGGTTTTGCCAAAATCGCCGACGAATACAGCGGTACAAAGGCTGCCAACCTGGCAAAAGCATACATGGGTATTTGCTACACTCACCTGGGACAATACGAAAACGCTATCAAAGCATTGGATAGCTTCAGCGGCAAAGACCAAATGGTAGCTCCCGCCCTGCAAGGCGCCATCGGCAACTGCTACGCAAAGCTTGATCAACTGGACAAGGCTGCTTCTACATTGCTGAAAGCTGCTGATATGGCCGACAATAATTCACTCAGCCCCATCTATCTGCAACAAGCCGGAGAAATCCTGGTTAAGCAAGGCAAGTACGACGATGCTATCAAAGCATATACCAAGATTAAGGATAAATACTTCCGTTCTTATCAAGCCATGAACATTGATAAGTACATTGAGCAAGCTCAATTGATGAAGAAGTAATTTATCACCTTATTTATATAGCATATATCAGGCACGGGTTACACAGATTTTACACGGATAAAGGAAAGAACCGTGAAATCAGTGTAACCCGTGCTTCTTTACGTAATTCATAATCCATAATTATTTCGCCATGGCAACAGCTTATCACAACCTTTCAGAATACGATTTCAACTCGGTTCCCGATGCGAAAGAGATGAAATTCGGCATTGTCGTATCCGAATGGAACTTCAACATCACCGGCAAACTTTTAGAAGGAGCACTGAATACCCTAAAGAAACATGGAGTCGGAGATGAAAATATCCTGGTAAAAACTGTTCCGGGAAGTTTTGAACTGATTTTTGGCGCCAATCAATTCATAGAATATAGCGATGTGGATGCAGTGATTGCAATAGGTTGCGTAGTTAAAGGAGACACGCCGCATTTCGACTATGTCTGCATGGGAACCACTCAAGGACTCTCTCAATTAAACGCAACCGGCAATATACCAGTGATTTATGGATTAATTACCACCAACACTATGGAGCAAGCTGAGGAGCGTGCCGGCGGGAAGTTGGGCAATAAAGGCGACGAATGTGCAATTACTGCAATAAAAATGGTTGATTTCGCTTGGAGTTTACAAAAATAGTCATATCTTTGCACCGCAATTGAGAAAACAAAGTTTAAACCGGTTACTCAAAAGCAAAAAGGGCAAATACCAGAGTGGCCAAATGGGGCAGACTGTAAATCTGCTGGCTTACGCCTTCGGTGGTTCGAATCCATCT
This sequence comes from Bacteroides sp. UBA939, assembly GCF_002293435.1. Classification (GTDB taxonomy): domain Bacteria; phylum Bacteroidota; class Bacteroidia; order Bacteroidales; family Bacteroidaceae; genus Bacteroides. Next base: position 49,965 of record NZ_DBDF01000224.1, read on the forward strand.
TTGCCCACTAAAATTGCGGAAGTAGCTCAGTTGATAGAGCATTAGCCTTCCAAGCTGAGGGTCGCGGGTTTGAGCCCCGTCTTCCGCTCTTGAGAGAATCCTGATAGTTATATAACTATCAGGATTCTTCTTTATATATTGTCGAAGTCCGGCATACTTTTCCGGGTCAGCGGATTTCCAAAATGCACGCACGCGTACCAAATTTCGTGGGGTAATATCATATATCTGCAAAATAAAATAGTAAATGAACAACAGAATAAAATAGTAAATGCCCGAATAGGATCCTTTTGCTGACCAAAGTAGCATTACTCGTTTCCTAATGAATACCATACTTCCTTTTCCTCATTCCTCATTATATTGTTTTTGCAATTTCCTCAATTGATTTCCGAGTTTGAGATTTGAGTTCCGAACTATAATAACCTATGGGTATAATTGCCACAGGATGTATATGGGCTCACCCGCAAATCATTGG
>NZ_DBDF01000097.1 GCF_002293435.1 Bacteroides sp. UBA939
AAACCCTGGGAGGGAGAATTCGTCTCATGGGACGAATGAATCCGTCTCGTGAGACGAAAGAATTCATCTCGTGAGACGAAAGAAACTGTCTCGTGAGATGAAAAATTTCGTCCCGTGAGACGAATGAATGTATTTGCCGCTATGAATAATGCAGGTTAGGAGTATCACTGCAAATAACCATATCTCCATCAAAGATTTTGTATCGGCATACAGAAAGAGAAAATCCGTTTGTTGCTAATCGTGAGTAATTAACAACAAACGGATTTTCTTCGCAGGAATATATTCTTCGCAATTATCTTTGCGTCACCCCTTTCCAATCATCCGTGCGGAAAGGTGATGCGGGCAATCCGGCGCCATTATAGAGATTACAAACAGGATTATTTGCCCAGCCGTAGCGCACTGCTACAGGATAGGGCACTTCCGTAGAACTTACCACAATTTTGTCTCCTTGTATCTCAGCTTTCGCCCAATGGAATTTGTGGTCACGTCCGGCAATGGCAAAACCTTGCAAAGTCTTGCCGTCGCCACTCTTCAACCCGCCGTCCGTGTGGTCGAAGGAAAGGATGATCTTATCTCCATCCACCTGATGGGAACGGTACATCGGACCGGAATACGGAATCGGCTCACCATACGTTTCGGCACGGGCTACCAGCGCCAACCGATGACCAACCGACTGCTTGTCTTTCGGATGGATATCCCCGGCATCGCCTTTATCTATAATGACCGCCATGCCGGTATTGACTACCGACAGGGTGCGGGTCTGTGCTTCGCGAAGTTCTGCCCAGTCAGAATCGGCCGGCTGCGGAGACTGCGGCATGAAATTGGCTAACTGCACGTAGTAGAACGGGAAATCCTGTCCCCAATCCTGACGCCAACAGTCGATGACCAGCGGAAAAAGCTCACGGTATTGATAAGCGCGCGAAGCGTTGTTTTCTCCCTGATACCAGATGGCGCCGCGGATGCTATAAGGCACCAGCGGATGAATCATGGCGTTGTACAGAGACGTCGGGAGGTTCGGGTTCTCGGACATATCAGCCGGCGGCATCCCTTCCTTCCGGGCATCCGCCGCTACCTGATATTTCCAATCGCCTGCAAGACTGATTTGTTCGCCATTGGCAGAGCGAAGGAAAAGATTGTCCGACACACCACAGCCGCCGCCCGTATCTATCACGCGGATGGCCAACGTAAGCAGTCCGGCTTTTACCATCTTGGCCGGAACGGTATAATTGCGCGGAACGGAATGCCCATTGGTGCGCCCCACCTCCTTGCCATTCCAGTAGGTGATGTCGTTATCGTCGATAGTTCCCAGCACTACCTGCACACTCTTGCCCGACCAGGAAGAGGGAATCTCGACCGTGCGGCGCAGCCATAGCAAACCGTCGAAACCGCCCAGTCCCTGGTCTTCTACCATGCCGGGGAAGGTCATTTTCTTCCAGTCGCTATCATTCAGAGATACTTCTGCCCGGGTTGGTTTGCCGGCAGCAAAGCCTTCATCTACACGATTGTTCCAAGCTTCCAAACCTTTCAGATATTCTGCTTTCATCGCAGATTTATCAGGCATCGTCCGGATATCGTCCACGGTTTTGCTGAAGTCCGGCATCTCTTTCAATATCTTTCCGCTAATCCATGATTCGACATTCGTTCCTCCCCAAGAAGTATGAATAAGCCCTATGGCTACATGTTGTTTTTCGGCGATTTCACGACCGAAGAAGTAGGCTGTAGAAGAAAAATTGGGAATTGTAAGCGGGGAACATACCTGCCAGCCGTTATCGCGAATTTTGATGTCCGACTGCGGTTGCGTGTGTGTGGCATGTTCTACATGCAACAAGCGGATGTTAGGATGGTTGGCGGCGGCTATCTCTTTCTCGTAATCCAGGATTTTGCCCCATCCATCCAGGGGCATCTCCATGTTCGACTGTCCCGAACATATCCAGACTTCACCTATCATCACATTCCTCAACACCAGCTTTTGCCCGTCGGTCAAGGTAAGCTCATACGGTCCGCCCGCTTCAGGGGTGCGGACAGAAAGCTTCCATTTGCCATCCTCTCCGGCTGTGGTTTCATACGTCTTTCCATCCCAGGAGGTGGTGATTTTCACCGTTTTCATCGGCTTTGCTTCTCCCCATATAGGAGCATTCGCCTGTTGTTGCAACACCATATTGTCCGAGAACATAGGCGGCAACACAATCTTTGCAGACATCCCTCCGGATAGCATCAGCAAAGCTACAACTAACATACATTTGTTTCTCATATTACACTATTTATGGATTTACGCAGAGCCATCACCAATGGCTGTTTTCATCACACACAGCCATTTAGACGGTCGGCAAGCAAAGGTAATCAGAAAATTGCATACCAAATGACGTTATTGCCATAATAAATGCAATAATCTTTCCATTTGCCATAATAAATAGAAAGATATTCTTACTTTTGTCGCAAAATAAACGCATTACTCTATGGTTTTGAATTATATTTGGATAGCATTCTTCGTTATCGCTTTCATTGTGGCACTTATCAAACTCGTGTTTATGGGCAACACTGAAATCTTTACGGAGCTTGTTAATTCCACGTTTGCATCTTCGAAAACGGCATTTGAAATCTCCCTGGGACTGACAGGGATACTTTCCCTCTGGCTGGGTATCATGAAAATCGGCGAACAGAGTGGCATGATAAATGCGCTCTCACGCTGGCTGAGTCCGGTGTTCTGCCGCCTCTTCCCCGAAATACCCAAAGGTCACCCCGCCATGGGTTCCATCTTCATGAACCTCTCAGCCAACATGCTGGGACTGGACAATGCCGCCACCCCCATGGGACTGAAAGCCATGAAAGAATTGCAGGATTTGAACCCGAAGAAAGACACGGCAACCAATCCTATGGTCATGTTTCTGGTGCTCAATACTTCCGGGTTGATACTGATTCCTATCAGCATCATGATGTACCGCGCACAAATGGGCGCCGCACAGCCCACTGATATATTTATCCCAACGCTGATTACCTCCGCCGTCTCCACCCTCGTCGGAGTAATTGCCGTCAGCATAGCCCAACGCATCAACCTGATCAGCAAGCCCATCCTTCTTCTTATTGGCTGCATCAGCCTTTTCTTTGCCGGACTTATTTATATGTTTGCACTGCTCGGCCGCGAAGAAATCGGCACATATTCCACGCTGGTTGCCAACATTATCCTGTTCAGCATCATCCTGCTGTTCATTGTCTGGGGATTATGGAAGAAGATAAACGTGTACGACGCTTTCGTGGAAGGCGCCAAAGAGGGCTTTACTACCGCCGTGCGCATCATCCCGTATCTGGTGGCATTCCTGGTGGGTATTGCCGTATTCAGGACTTCGGGCGCGATGGACATGTTCGTAAGCGGTATCGGTTATGTGGTAGGATTATTCGGTGTAGACACCAGCTTCGTGGGCGCTTTACCCACCGCACTGATGAAATCGCTAAGCGGTAGCGGCGCCAACGGATTGATGATTGACACCATGAAAGAGTATGGCGCAGACTCGTTCGTAGGAAGAATGAGTTGCATAGCCCGTGGCGCTTCGGACACCACGTTCTATATCCTTGCCGTTTACTTCGGCAGCGTGGGCATCACCAAGACGCGCAATGCCGTCACCTGCGGACTGACAGCGGATTTGGCAGGTATCATTGCGGCTATTATTATCAGTTATATTTTCTTCTTTTAAACTTTATCCATTCAATTATGATAAGTTATCAGACAGACGGCGTAGAAATGCCCGCCATCAAGAAACGCGAAACCACGGAATGGATTAAGGCCGTTGCCGCCGTTTATGGGAAAAGAGCCGGTGAAATCGCCTATATTTTCTGTTCCGATGAGAAGATACTTGAGGTGAACCGCCAGTATTTGCAACATGATTATTACACGGATATCATCACTTTCGACTATAGCCAGGGCAACCGCCTCAGCGGTGACCTCTTTATCAGCCTTGATACGGTGCGCACCAATGCCGCACAATTCGGCAGTGATTACGAAACAGAATTGCACCGTGTTATCATCCACGGTATTCTGCACCTCTGCGGAATCAACGACAAGGAACCGGGAGAACGGGAAGTGATGGAAGAGGCCGAGAATAAGGCGCTCGCCATGCGGTAACGTAACTTATTCCACAACCTGCAACAGCACAACGCTGACATTATCCCTGCCGCCTGCTGTTTTCGCCGCTTCTATCAGATTAATCGCCGTAGGTTCTTCCAGCAATTCGTCTTCTATCTGTTCATCCGTAAGCATATCACTCAAGCCGTCGGAACAAATCAGGAAGAGGTCTTCATCCAGCAATTGACCGGTCAATTCGGTCAAATCTGCAAAGGCGGATTTACCCGCTCCCAATGAATTATAAATCATGTTGGAGGGAACATTGGCATCTCCCGTCAACTCACGCATGGAGTGATCCGAAGAAAGTTGTTTCAAGATACCACCGCGGTAACGATACAGGCGGCTATCCCCAATGTTTATCATATAGATACTTCCTTCGTAACTGAATATGCCGACAAAGGTAGTACCCATACCCTCGTATTGGGGCAATTCAATACCCTTGTTCGTAATCAGGGCATGAGTTTCGTCCACCCAGTTCTTTATCTCTTCGGAAAGCCTTTCGTGGGGAAGACCGGCAGGAAGGTCGGTAATAAAACGGTCGAAAGCCTGCGTGGCAAGTTCGCTGGCAAACTCTCCACCTTCGCATCCACCCATGCCATCGGCTATAAAGGCGGTGAAACGGGCTTGCGGAGTAAATTCAAAATTCTCTTCATAAGTTTCATCACGATAAAGCCCACCGTTGAGGAGTACCATATCTTCATTATTGGTTCGTACACAGCCCACGTCACTGGCAAGCTGACACTTTAATAATAGATCTGACATATTCTCTGATTATTAATAACACAATTCCTTTTTTATAACCGAAGTTGCTTTCATCCTGAAGCTACTTTCATCCTGAAGCTACTTTCATTCTAAGGTGGATTCCCTCTCATAGCACAAAGCTATTCAACCTTAAAGTCAAGGGTTGCAATGCGGACAACATCACCTATGTTGAACTCAACAGGCACGTTGGGAGAAAGACGTTTACCATTTACAAACGTCCCGTTTGTTGAGTCAAGGTCAACGACTTCCCATTTACCCGAAGGGTTCTTCTGCAAACGGGCATGGCTACCGGAAACATAGCCTTGGGAAGCAAAAGCCGAAACATAATCACCTTGACGACGACCTATCACAGCGCCATCTCCCAACTCCAGACGGATTCTCGCAGCAGAACAAACCAGACGCGTAGGACCCGGCGCTGCAACAACACCCGGGCGCATTGTTTTTTCCGGTTCGAAAGTAGAGGGTGCAGGAGGCTGAACAGGCGATTCCACCGGCTGGGGAGGCACAGAAGCTGCAGGAGAAGGCGTTGGGCTTACAGCAGAAGGCACAGGGTTAGCAGATGTACCCGAAACAGAAGCAACAGGATTGGCAGGCGTACCCGAAACAGCTTGCCCACCCGGCATAGAAGCGGTTCCGGCAGCAGTTCCGGGAAATGTCTTTCCGGCAGTATTGTTACCGGAATTGCCCATTCCAACGGAAGAAGAGGGAGCGCCCGGTTGTTCGACACCACTACCGGAGTCTTTCGCAGAAACCAGTGGCTGCCCACATAGTGTACACCTTTTCCCTTTACCGAACACGCGACACTGCGGGCACATATACAGTTCAACTCCACATTGGTCGCAATAGTAACTATCGCTCTCTATCTCAACTCTGCACTTGGGGCAGTTGACTAATGTACTCATATTCTCTAATTTCTAAGTCTTTAATTGTTTCAGTTAAATTTCGAAAGTTGCCTATAGTTAGCGGAGTCCGCGTAGATTTGTTTTTGTTTATGAGTGCACATGCGCACACGCTGAACTGCAAATTTCCGTAAACTCTAACGGACTATCTCTATTCTCAACAACATAAATAACTTGCCAACCTTCAGTTATCTCATATCTTCAGGTAATAATAAACTGTACTTTGCCGGGTCAAAATCCGGTTTCTCCATCTCATGGCGAAGACGCGAACTCTGATTCTTCTTTATCCGGTCAAAGTAATTATTCACCTCACGGGCATTGGCAAAGTTACGATCACGCCGGTTATACAGGTCAGTGAAATAGGCGCGCATCGCACTTTCTGCTTCAGGAGTAAGAATGAGCTTATCCTTCTTTGCCTTCATCATAAAGATTTGTGCCAATTCATCGGGGTTATAGTCCTCGAAGTGGATTACTTTTGTAAAGCGGGATTCCAAACCGGAATTCGTATCAATCCATTGCCGGATTTCACGCGGATAACCGGCGGCAATGCAAACCATCTTACCTTTATAATCCAGCAACATCGGCAGAATGGTATTCGTAGCTTCCTGTCCAAAGCTATCGCTCATCAATGAATAGGCTTCGTCAATAAACAGCACACCACCCACGGCACGCTTAACAAGCCGCGCTGTCTTCTTTGCCGTCTGACCCTGATAGCCTTCCACCAAATCCTTGCGGGTTACTTCGAGCAACCGGTTACTGGGCAACACTCCCAAAGCATAGAAAATATTCCCCATAATGCGGGCTACAGTAGTCTTCCCCGTACCCGGATTTCCTACAAAAAGATAATGGTCTGCCACTCCCTGGAACTTCTTGCCCATAGCTTCGGCCTTGGCTCGTTCCACCTTGATGTAATCGGCTATTTCCTTCACTTCGCTTTTCACGCTTGCCAATCCGATCAATTGGTTAAGTTCAGCCATACATTCTTCTTCGTCTATCATCTTCGGCGGATCATACGGTATATCTTCCGCTTCAATCGTCAGGTAGGTTTCGCGGGCTAATGTCTGTCCGCCGGCACGCAACTGCGTCAGGCGATTGGCGCGCCGATCCTTGGCTTTACCAAAGAGCTTCACCATTTCGCCGGCATTCCCGAAGTTCTCATCTTTAGAAGTCACCATTTCATCGACAAGTTTAGTCAATACCTCTTCGGCAGAAAGCGTCAGTGTGTTCCCTTTCTTTTGAACAAGGGAACGGAAAATAGAAATCAACTGGTCTGCCGAATAATCATCAATGTGCAAGAAGCTACTGAAGCGGCGGCGGAAACCCGGATTGGCATTATTTACAAATTCATCCATCTCAGCTTTATAACCTGCACAGATTACAACGAATTTACCGGCATCTTTTACCATACGGGTCATTAAAGCTTCTACAGCTTCCACACCTGTTTGATCCTTACTTCCGCCGGCGCTGATTGGCATCAGGGCGTAAGCCTCGTCAATGAAAAGGATTCCTCCCATTGCTTCGTCACAAGCCTTATCCACAAGTTTGGCAGTTTCATTCTGATAGGTACTGATTAAATGTTTGCGCTCCTTTTCCACCACTTTATCGGTAGGCAGCAAGCCGATGGCTTTAAATATTTCACCCAGCTTGCAGGCTATGGTAGTTTTGCCTGTTCCGGGGTTACCGGTCAGGACAATGTGTACAGGAGTTATTTCAGCATCTGCAATTCCCATCTCCATCATTTCCCTATCCATCGCGATTTTATTCGCCAGCGCACGTATCTCCGCTTTCACGCTGTCCATACCGACAAACTCTTCCAGTTCGGCAAGTACGTTGTCGAGGCTCTTGATGTTCTTACTCTCATCTCCTTCGATATCGGCACGGGTCAGCATATACACCATAGACGGGTCGTATCCCGACGAACCTTTCAACTCCAGCAAGCGCACTCCCTGATTCTTGACGGCACGATCGAGGGCATTCCTCACTTCACGGGCATTACCGAAGTTACGCGTACGTGTCAGGTACATTTTAGAAAAGTAATTAGAGACAAAGGCTTCAGCTTCTTCATCCAGCTTCAACTGCTCTTTTTTTACCTGCCTACGGAAGATTTCCGCCAATTCATCGGCTTTATAATCACGGAAGTTCACCGTTTCATTGAAGCGGGAAGCCATTCCGGAATTGGAACTCAGGAACTCTCCCATCTCTTTCGTGTATCCGGCGGCAATGGCAACAAACTGCCCTCGCCGGTCTTCAACCAATTTAAGCAACGTATCAATGGCTTCCTGCCCAAACTGGTCATTATCACCTTGTTTCAGCGTATAGGCTTCATCAATGAAAAGTACCCCGCCCATGGCCATATCGACATACTTCTCTACAGCGAGGGCTGTTTGTCCTACATATCCGGCTACCAGTTCTTTGCGGGAGACTTCTACCAACTGACCTATCGGCAGGACTTCCAGCGAATTAAGGATGTCTGCAAAGATGCGTGCAATAGTCGTTTTCCCTGTTCCGGGATTACCAAGAAACAGAAAATGGTCTTTGACCTCACGCTTAGCGCCTGCACCTTTCCGGTCACGTTCAAAGTCTATCTTATTAATCAGTTTTTGTACGGTAGCCTTGATTTCATCGATGCCGACAAACTCTTCTAACTCCGCCATAATCTCGTCATAATTCTTCTGATGGAATTCCTTGCCGGGAATGTCTTCCGGGATGGCGGCCGAAGCGTTCGGGTCACGTTTAATGGCATTGGCAAATATATCAGCCGCCTTTTTCACAGCCAGGTGCCCGTTGCCAAAGTCGTCTGATTTCTGCCGCATTTCCTGCTTGAATACGCGCTCCAGCTTGGCGTCCGCTCCTTCATCCAACGTAATCCCGTAACGGTTTTTGAGTTCTTGGATACAAATCTGCTTCAACTCCGCCATGCTGAAGTCTTTCAGGTCAAAGTAATATTCAAAACGATTACGGACATCAGGATTGGATATAAGAAACTCTTTGAACGCCGATGAAAGGCCGGAAAGAATAACAATCGGGTCGTTATTCCACTTATCCATGCAACTGAACAGTTTATCGAGTTTATTGACTTCGTTGGCAGCGCCGGAGGGCAAAAGTTTCTGCACATTCTCAATACAGAGGATGCCTCCTTTCAGTTCGGAAGTATTCTTCTCCCATTCTTTGGCAAACTCTTCGTAATCCACCGCATCTACTACCCGCATGGAAGGCTTCTTGATGATGCCACCGGAGTACAATAACTTCTGTAACACCCCTGCCAGTTTTGTTTTGCCGGTTCCGGTATTTCCTGTAATAATCATATCCATACCGAGGCGGATGGAAATGCCGCTGCGCTGCGTACGCAGAGCGAGCGACTCGCAAGTACTTACCAAATCCTGCAACTGGTTTTTTACAGTTTCCATACCTACCAACTCACGCAAGGGTTCGGTAGCTTTTGTTACCACACCGGCGCCGCACCATTTACAGAAGACGGCGTTTTCACGGTTGGGTTTATTACATTTCGGACAGTTCATAATCATTTGCTTTTATCAGTTCTCAACAGCTACTTCTGCTTTCTTGAAGTGGAATGTCACTTGTTTCTTCGTTGTATAATTTTCGTAAGTTCCTTCAATAGTATCCATTTCATCGGTAGTAAATGAGCCATTATACTGACCGTCGAGCGTACCGTTCCGGTTTACGTCATCAAAATGAATGGCATTCGTAACCGTATTCACGTTGCCGATTAGCTCTTCGGTCGTGAGGTTCGTATATTGCACGTGTATAGTAGCTTTCAGCCCTTCGGCACCGGCTTTCGTAATATTCAGTGTGGCATTGCGCCCTTCGAACGTTCCGTTCCATGTACCTTCCAATTTCTGAATCTTTGCATTATTCTGCAGAAAGCGGGAAGCGTCTAATCCAAACGCCGGAGTATATTGCACAAACAAATATGCTAACCCACCTACGACTATCATTGAAAGTATGGAACGGTAAGAGAACTTACGGATGCAGTCTTTCAGATAATCGGCATATTTTATGGATTCACCACCGATTGAAGATTCGAAATGTGTTCCCACGTTCGCCTTATACGTAAAGTGCAATGGCTCCAATCCTGTTTCTTCAAAGCCAGGCTTCAGTAGGTGGGCATGTAATCTCCGCTCAACCGGAAGTCTGAGATAGCAGCCTTTTATCAGATAATAAGCCAACAGAAGCAAAAGTCCCGCCAATATGTAGTGTGCATAAGGCATTATCAGGTTTAATACAAAATAGATGGCATAGTAGACAATCGCTCCTACGATAAAGCCGACAATTGCACTCCCGATAAGATTCTCAAAATCAGAAGTCACAAAAATAAGGATACCGAAGATAATGCCCATGGTGACAATAGCACTCATAGAAAAGCCCGGCAATGGATTCTCCGTAAACGGAAGCCCATAGAAACACAATACCGCCGCAAAGCCGAAGATAGGAATGAAACACAGTATCCCTAATAAAATCCGCATCGAGGTGAGTATTCTGTAACGTGAGCGTACTCTACGGAGATTCTTATCCACAAATTTCGTAGCGATACGGAAATTGGAAACATCCGGATCTTTGCTATCAATATTTTCGATGAATTCGAGATATTTCACCGTTTCCTGCTCATAGGAGAACTTGGGAGACAGGTCTTTTTGCGGATCTTCCTGGAAAAAGACGGTGAGCCAGTCTCTCAGGTATCCATTCTCCAATTCGTTTTTAACTTCCTTCGATGGAATGGACTTCAAATCATTTAAATCGGTTATGTTTTTGTCGCTGCCTTTAAAATAATAGTAAGGTGAAGCGCCAAGTCCTTTAATCGTTTTGAATGTAGCCACTCTCCAATCATAAGGTCCGGCCTTGCGGTCATTATCCTTCGACTTAAAATCGAAACAATAATTTATCCACTCAATCTTATCTTCATATACTCCCTTGGATTTCAGATAAAAATAGAGACGTGAACCTTTCATATCTGACAGCATCCGAAGAATATAAGTGGCATATTCATGATCGGAGTCGTTGTCGGGAGTGTTTTTGTAAATCATCAACTGCCGGTTGATGAACTGTGCTACTTGCGTATGGGTGAAGTAATAGTTACTTGCTGTTTCATCCATTTGTAAGACGAAAGAGACTTTCGGGCTTAAATTATAAAGTACGCCATAAGTGACGGCGGCATCGGATGCACTAAAACCTTTTAGTTGTGTGCGTATCTTTCCTACCAATCCTTTATCACGTGCCGATAGCCAAATCAGGAAGGATTCTTCCGTCAAATCATTCCAAGAGTCTGTGCTCAATGTGTGTTCATACACATAATGTATAATCTCCTCCGGTGTTTTACAGCGTCCGAAATCTCCCTTTTCATCGATTAGTTCATAAGGACGGGAGGGGTCGAGCGTATAAATCAGACGCCACAAGGCTTCGCGTTGACGACCTTTCTTTTTAAATAACGCTACGGTATTATCCGTAAGTTGTTTCAAATCATGTGCATTGAAGAAGAGGAAAAGCGGATCGTTTGAGTTTGCCAATGCTGACTGGTAGCTACTGAAATTTTCAACAAGCGACTGAGCAATTTCTTCGGCAGTAGTTCGGGGACGACCTTTAACATCGTAATAGGGCATGTCCACATCAAGAATATAACAGGCGGCGTACAGTCCGGCAGTTTGATCCTTGGGATAACGTTTTTCTACGATGTCTTCGGTTTCCGCTGCCAATTCAGGACGCTGATTATCATTCAGCCACTTGGTCAGCTTCCCTGTATAGAGGTATTTGATGGCAAGATTCTGATCCTGTCGCATAAAATCGGCCAATTGTTCGGGCGAACGGGCAATCCGGTTCTTACCGGCATCGAATATGATACTGAAACTACGTTTGCTCTCCTCGCCTACAAAATCACTGAACACATCTTCCCCCTGTGCCCAACGTACTATCTCGATGAAACCGCAGCGTTTTTCAGGTTGCGGCACGGTTAACGCTTTTATTAGCTTCAGAGTACGGTCTGATAAATCCGCAGGAAAAGGAAGGTCGCCTGTACGCTTGCGCTTCATAAGCTCAAACTCTCTTTCCTTGAATTCCTTCTCTCCCATCCAAAGACAAAGCAAGACCATACCGAGCGAATAAAAGTCGCTCTTTGTGTCAATCTCTACCATATTTTCGCCGGGAACGGTGTAGTACATTTCGGGAGCTGCATAGATGCGGGTACGGGCTTGGTCAGTACGCGCCACGCCGTTAGCGTCGCATTTCACCGAAATTCCAAAATCACCCAGCAGCACTTGTTTCTGTGTTTCATCGGCAAAGAGGAAATTACCGGGTTTTATATCACGATGGATGAAACCATGTTTATGGCAAAAGTCAATAGCAGAAGCCATTTGTTTGGCTATTTCGCAAAGTGTTTTTTCGTCGCCTCTTAGGTTTACTTTATCCATAGAACCACCTCTGCAATAAGACATTATCTCATAATGCCTCAATTCACCGGAGACACGCGGGTTATCCCACTGACCATGATCAATGATATCCACTAATAATCCGGTGCCTGGAGTTTGTCGGATAATTTCAAGTATCTGATGATTGGGAGGAGGTTCAATGCCCACATAATAGAGTTTAAGGACATATTGCTTCCCTTTATTTTCAACCAAGAAGATTTGGGCTTCTCCCGTACCATCAGATATTACATCTATTACTTTGTAATTCAACCCTTTAATCAGATATTCCGTATCATAAGAACGGGTGATGGCCTCAATTTCTTTTTGTTGTTCGGCACGCAGAGTAGCATTTGTGCCTGATTCCTGACGTAACGTTTTATCCTCACCGCCAGTATGCAACGTTTTGTCGGCGCTTTCCCCGAAACGCAAGGTCTTATCAATATCGGCAGTTGCCGGACGTAAGGTCTTTTCATTATCATCTCCCGGGCGGAGAGCCTTGTCTGCCTCATTGGCACGAAGAGTTTTATCTGCCTTTAGTATCGGACGTAAAGTCTTATCATCATCCGTACTGCCAGGTCGAACTGTTTTATCATTGTCCGTACTGCTGGGACGTAGTGTCTTATCACTATCTATCAAATTGCTCATATTTCATATATTTTGATTAAAACGGCTAAACAAACAAGAGGTGTTAAGTTAGGTTAATCGTCTTGATACTCAAAGGTTTGCGCCATAGTCACGACATCTTCATATTTCCACGTACCTCCTAAATGAGGCTTGGCGCATTCGCTTGGTTGATTATGATGGAAACTACAGTAGTTACAAACCCAATAAGCAGGCGCTTTCGATACAGATTTACGCAGAACGGGCAGCTTCCGCGCCGAATAATAATTCCGTTGCATTTGCGGAGTTACATCTCCTTCGGGACGTAGCCGTGCCATAAGCTGCTGCATTTCCTGTAACTTCTCTTTGTAGGATTGTTTTGCTTCGTCAAGCTCTACCTTCTTCACATTCAAATTAATCTTTGGCCGCGCCAAAACAGGTTCTTCTATCTTTGGCTCAATTTTGGAGGAAGGGATTTCCTTTGCCGAAGCTACACCTGCAAAGAGGTCTTTATATTGTTGTATCAGCTTCTTGTCGGCGTCGCTCAGTTCTACCTGAGGAAGTTCAGGCTCGGCATCCGAGGTACTTTCATCAGCAGTACTTAATATTTGATCTTCCAGTTCGGCAAGCTCCTGAGCCAACACCAGCATTTCCTGAAACACAGGGTCATTCTTGGCTTTCTGCATTTCCTGCATCGCCATCTCATTTAACGGGTGATTGCATTTCCGGCAGAAACTACGAAAGTTCAATGCCTTACAATCAGGACAAACAATGCCCGTACGCGGATTGCCGCAATCGGGACAAAAAGAATCATCCGTTTCCATCGGCGAACCACAGAACGAACATAACTCTGCCTGCAATCCCTGACCGCAATGAGAACATATTTCCCAGTCGGGCTGAACCGAGAGTCCACAACGGGAACAGGAAGTCTCTTTCAACGACATACCGCATTCTTCACAAAATTTATCACCACCGTGACAAGGGGTTCCACAATTGGGGCAACATTTCGGTTGTTCCAACTGGCTTTCAGAAGGTTTCTGCTGTACCTTCACCTGTTGTTGCGACAATGATTGGGAGTGTTGTTCCATAAATATATTCAGATAATAAGTTGGTGTACCTAATTAAAAATCCAAATATATTAATTTATTCGTTCATTTGGTATGTAATTCATAAAAAATATAATAAAATCGTCCTACTACATATCAGCATGAATAATACAGGCTAACTACTACAGCATGAAATGCAGGATAGCTCCCGTGGGACAGATTCATTCATCCCACGGGACGGTTTTTTTTGTCTCGTGAGACGATTTCATTCATCCCACGGGACGGATTTTTTCGTCTCACGAGATGAAATTTC
>NZ_DBDF01000187.1 GCF_002293435.1 Bacteroides sp. UBA939
CGTCCCGTGGGATGAAAGAATTCATCTCGTGAGACGAATGAATGTATTTGCCGATATGAATAATGCAGGTTAAATCATAGTTGCCTGCATCCAAAGTAACGAAGAACTATATATCGCCGAGGGGGAGTAATAACAAATGGAACCCCAAATGATAACATTACAGCCATCGGAAGGATTATCTCTGGCCGTGGTTCATAACATAATAATCTCTGTTATATATTTATTTTTCCGACCTTTGCAACGCATTTAGCCTGAATAATTCATGCTTCAGGAGTTAGAGGAGTTAAAGGAGTTATCAGCCAACAAGTTGGCTTAGGAGTTAAAACCGATAGTATTGTTATATGGTTCACGGAGTATCGGCTTAAACTGCTTAACTACTAACGAAGTGATAACTACTCTAACTACAGTATGAATAATGCAGGTTAGTACTTATTTGGAGTACAGCTATAATGACGGCATATTAACTTTAATAACAAAATAATAGTTCCTATGAAGAAGGTTATATTGGCAATCTGTTGCATCTTATCCGCAAGTCTTTCATTTGCGCAATACATTTATCCGTTTCAGAACACAGCGTTAAGCGATGATGAACGATTGGATAATCTGTTGTCACTGATGACGATTGATGAAAAAATAAATGCGTTGGGAACTAACTTGGGAATTCCCCGGTTAGGCATACGTAATACGGGACATTCCGAAGGACTCCACGGAATGGCTCTGGGAGGTCCGGGCAACTGGGGCGGCAGGAAAATGGTGAACTACCAGATGGTTCCCGATGTATATCCCACTACCACCTTTCCGCAAGCCTACGGGCTGGGCGAAACATGGGATACGGAACTGATAAGGGAAGTAGCAGATCTTGAAGCCACAGAAATACGTTACTATACCCAAAGCGCCCGATACCAGAAAGGCGGACTTGTGATGCGCGCTCCAAATGCCGATTTGGCACGCGACCCGCGTTGGGGACGAACCGAAGAATCATTCGGCGAAGACCCTCATCTTGTGGCCCAAATGACAGTTGCTTTCGTGAAAGGTCTGCAAGGTGAAAATCCGCGCTATTGGAAATCCGCTTCTTTAATGAAGCATTTCCTTGCCAACAGCAACGAAGCCGGCAGAGACTCCACTTCTTCCGATTTCGACAATCGACTTTTCTATGAATATTATGCTTATCCCTTCCGGAAAGGCATTGAAGATGGCGGTTCGCGTGCATTTATGGCAGCCTATAATGGCTGGAACGGCACGGCGATGACAGTACACCCTGTATTGGAAAAGATTCGCTCGGAATGGAACATGAATGGGATAATCTGTACCGATGGAGGCGCGTTGAAGTTGTTGGTGGAGGCGCATAAAGCTTATCCCAACCTTACGGAAGGGGCCGCCGCTGTTGTCAAAGCCGGCGTAGGACAATTCCTCGATACGTATAAACCTTATATATATGAAGCTATCGCACAAGGATTGCTTACGGAAAAAGACATAGACAAAGTAATCCGCTACAACTTCTTTATCGCACTCCGGCTTGGGCTGCTGGACGGTAACCCCAACAACGTGCCATACGCTAACATTGGTGTTACCGACACGGTTGCTCCGTGGACTAAGAAAGACGTAAAGGAGTTTGTTCGCCGGGTTACCGCAAAGTCCGTTGTTCTGCTAAAGAATAAGAACAAATTCCTGCCGTTGGACAAAAACAAAATAAAGTCAATAGCCGTAATCGGCCCTCGGGCAGATGAAGTGCTGTTGGACTGGTATAGTGGAACGCCACCTTATGCGGTAACAATCCTGCAAGGAATCAGAAACGCCGTAGGTAACGATGTGGAAGTATTGTTCGAGTCGACAGACGACACGGATAAAGCAGCCATTGCAGCCAGGAAAGCCGATGTCGCCATTGTTTGCGTAGGAAACCACGTGTACGGAACAGACCCCAGATGGAAATACTCACCGGTTCCGAGTGATGGAAGAGAAGCTGTAGACCGCAAAGCATTGACCTTGGAACAGGAAGATTTGGCCAAAGTAGTGTACAATGCCAATCCGAATACCCTTATGGTATTGGTAAGTAGTTTCCCGTTTGCAATCAACTGGTCGCAAGAGAACCTGCCGGCTATATTGCATGTAACCAATAACAGCCAAGAACTTGGAAACGGGTTGACGGATGTTATTTTCGGTCAGATAAATCCGGCAGGAAGAACTACCCAGACCTGGGTTAAAAGCATTACCGATTTGCCTCCGATGATGGATTATGATATCCGCAACGGGCGGACTTACATGTATGCGAAGAAAACCCCTCTTTATCCGTTCGGATACGGATTAAGTTATACAAAGTTTGATTACTCCAACCTTGCGATTTCTGCAAATGCCATACGTAAAGACGAAACATTGAAAGTCTCGGTCAATGTGAAAAATACCGGAGAAAGAGATGGTGAAGAGGTTGTTCAGCTCTATGTGTCGTATCCGGATTCAAAAGTAGTGCGTCCTGTTAAGCAACTGAAAGGTTTTAAACGAACAATGATTCTTAAAGGAGAAAGCCAACAACTGACCTTTGAACTGAACCCGGAAGATTTAGCTTATTGGGATGATACGGTGGATGACTTTGTTATAGAATCAGGCAGAGTAAATGTCATGGTAGGAACATCTTCCGAAGACATCAGGCTAACAAAAAGAGTAACAATAAAGTAAAAACAGAAAAAAATCCTCAAAAGAACTCTCAAAAGAGTGGGTCAGTCCGAAAACCCGGTTGCAGTAACTGACTTATTATGCACACAACATTGATAACCTATATAGAAAGAACGGTATATCGGCAACTCCTCTAAACTGACTTCTAAACGCTTTTACTTTCGCATTGAATGATTCGGCTCCGGCATTTGTTTGCCTATTTACAAAGAAATTTAAGATTGTGTCATAATGATTTATAAATGTGTCAATGACTGTTTGAAATGCGTTCCCGGCAAGTTTGCTTACTTTATCGAACCATTTGGCTAAGTTTAATCTGGCAGCGTCTTTGTGACTTTTCGCGTTATAGATATCGGTGAGTTCCATGGCTAATTGATAGGCTTGTTTGAGTTCCGGATAGAATTCAAATATTATATCCGCCCTCCATCTTTGCGAGGTTGTCCATTTAGACTCATGTCTGGTTAATATAAATTTAGCACGAGCTAGCAATTGCTTGCGTGTATCACCATTCGCATATCGGAAAGGGAGATACGGTATCCCTTCTTCTCGACATCGTTTGATTTCTACATTTTCCAGGTCACGAGCCATCCAACGTAAAGTAATACGCAATTCGTCCAATGCGTCATAATACAGCTTTTGTACGTGAAAGCGGTCATTGGTAATTCTGGCTTTGGGGAAAACAGTACGAGCTATCAACATCATAGAGGAGGATAAGTCAAGTGTTATTTCCATCACTGCCTTCCGCTTGGAGACACAAATTTTCTCAAGGATAGCTATCACTGTTTCCGCTTTAGTACCATGTATAACCGCCACAATAGTACCCGGACCACCGTGTCCGTCCTTGTTTGTCAGGAAAGTATACACTTCTCCACAACTTAAACAGGTTTCATCTATACTAAGATTCTCACCTATGTTTTGAGGAAACAGCAAGTAATCGGTAGCATGATTCAATTGATCCCAATGGCGATAATCCGAAAAGATTTCCTTGTATTGGCTGGATAGCTGTTTACCATTTACACCATAGTGGGTCGCAATACCCTTGATGCTTTCCGCTGTAGTCTCAATTCTATTCTTTTAAAAAAGCAACAAACTCGGGGGAAAGTTTGGAGCCATCTTCACTTAAGTTGTCGTAAGTATAGGAGAATATTTCACCAGTAGAACGATCTATCCATTTGCGCCGCCTCACATGGAGATAAACCGCATGACCACGGATAGGAAAATCCTGAACTGTCTTGGAATCGGTAAAACCATAAGGGCGAACACACCCTGCTTTATAATCCTCACGAGACATATATTCACGTTCGTCAAGCCAATACTCTAATGTTGTATCTGTTTCCTTGTAATCCACAAACTCAAAATTATCTGTGATTACCTCAGGAAACACTGTTTTTAATACTTCCCACTGTTTCATGTGCCAAAGATAAGCAATTATACAAACAGGTCAGTTACTGCAACCGGGTTTTCGGACTGACCCTTAACATCTCCCTGATTCAGACGAACCAGTATATAAAAATAGGGCTACACCGACAAAGGATGTAGCCCCAAATACATTTTTTAGAGTGCAAATAGCGGGACTAAAGCCGATACTGGCACTTTTCTAATGCAAAGATAAGAATTTCTTTGTATACCCGAAAGAAAACTTTAAAATTCTTCGATTCCGGTAGCTACTTTTAGTATTTTTTGTACAATAACAATATAAATACGATTCTTGTTCTACTAATAACCATCAATAGCGTTTTTAATAAATCTTTGGCATGTTTTTAAAGAATATGGGCAACGTTTATTAACAGCGTAAAAAGTGGCTTTAAAACCTATCACTAATATATTCCTTGATTCTCGCATCGCAGACAAAGAGAAAGCCATCTCGTACCTTATAGAATCTGATGACTGGCTAAATCTTTAAAATGGGTGACGCGTTGATAAAGTCAGGAATGAGATTCTTGTGTGGTTGCCCTATAATATTGTTTTTTTCTTGATAGTATTGATTTACCCTTCACTTGCCTTAGCAAAAAAAAGGACACAAACATACCCCCTCATTACTCTTCATAAATCACCCGTATACTGAACCCTATTCACTATACGACTGAATGGCATTCACTATACGACTGAACCCTATTCACTCGTATACTCATTCCACCCCCTCTCAGAACATGCTCTGGGTAGGATAAAAGACCTATTCTTCGACCTCTACTACTTTATCGCTAACATTATAAATCGCAACAATTCCATACCCTCCGCTCACGTTCGAGAATATCTTTACCGGCTCCTGAAAATTATCCTCCACCGAGGCCTGCTCCAACGAACGCAGATACTTGTATAAATTCTCGGAGAGGGCGTGAATTTCAACCTTTACAAAATGCCTGACGGATTCATAGTCATAGTCATTGAACCGGTCTTTCCTGATATATACATTCAGCGTATATTCTTTCCCCTGAAACAAATCGTCCGAAAAAACCCTGTACACATGGTCATCTTCTCCGCCAATGCCGGAAATATTGTTGAATATGATTTCCTGGTCAACATACACGTCCTGCAAATTCCAAGGAAAGGCAGATTCATCAGCCTCGGCGTCAAACAAAGTTTTATCCCGGATTACAATGCGGTAGTAGTTCCTTGCATCAGGGTTATCCCTGATTTTGATAAGAGTGCGCAAATAGGACATATCATTGACTTTCCCCCTGAACCATTCGGTAGATACCGATACTATTTCAGCAGGAAGCGGGGCATAGTCGAAACCACTGAACGCCCCGTGCTTTGGCGTACTGCCGCCTATCTCCACTCTATCTCCGGGAGATAATGGCTCTGCAAAACGATAGTAGCTATCAACACCTCTGTAGGTGTCAAACGCTATCTCTTTGTCCGAACCGTTTATCTTCAGTTGCAAGCTCGGGTTCTCAATCCGGGCGGCTTCTGCCGGTGAGAACAGGGAAACGCTTTCCGACAGTTTCACGGAATTTATATTCGCCGTGCAGTTGATAATCGTATTCAGAACCGCTTTCGGCGCCGAATCCTCCGTACTTATTGGAATCTCCTTTTCGCATCCGCTTGTAGAAGCCATTGCGATTGCTAAAACTATTGTGTGATATATTGTCTTTTTCATAATCTGCTAAAAATGATAAGTGTAAGAAATTGACGGCATGATAGGAAACAGCGATATTTGCATTAACCTGCGGGCGGTTGCTATTTCTCCGTCCGGCTTGGCGGTCTGCTCTTCTTCTATATACAGTTTAAACGGGTTCATGCGGTTGTACACGTTGTATATGCTGAAATTGAGGACGCTGTACCGGCTTCCTTTCCTGCCGGTCGTATAGTTCACCCCCAAATCGAGCCTATGCTGTGCCGGCATGCGGTAGTTATTGCGGTGGTCGAGTTGTTCTGCAAAGTTCACGATTCCCCATGCATCAGGAATGTCGGGTGTAACGGCAGTCATCATGGGCAGGGTAGCCATGTCGCCCGAAGAATAAACCCAACTCAGGGAGGCATCAATCTTTTTGCCGAATTGGTGGGTGAGGCGAAAATTGACGGTGTGCCTGCGGTCGAACCTTGCCGGAAACCACTTGCCGTTGTTTATCTCCGTAAACCGGCGTTCCGATTTAGCCAGTGCGTATGACAGTATGCCCGTTGTGCGTCCCTCTTTCCGTTCTAATGAAAACTCTATCCCATACGCCCTGCCTTCTCCGGCTTCAACCTTGTTTTCCCAGCCGGACGAGATGCCGGCAAAAGAAGCCCCGTCCTTGTATTCGATTACGTTGCGCATATTCTTATAATAGGCTTCAACCGATATATCGAACAGCCGCGGTATAACGTAATAGCCGCCTATCGAGATTTGTTGTGAATTCATCGGTCGCACACTGGCGGTTACGGGAACCCACATGTCTGTTTGCAGTACCAGCGAATTGCTCGAAAGCAAGTGAATATATTGCTGCATGTGGGTGTATCCGGCTTTGACAGACATCCGGTCGGATAGCATATACCGCACCGCCAACCGGGGGTCGACGGCATAATACGTTTTGTTATCGACATTGAACAGCGAAGCCCTGACGCCTGCGTTCAGCCGTAGTTTCGGGGTAATATCCCAATCGTCCTCCACATATACGCCACTTTCTTTTGCGAAGACATTAGGATTGGCGATATTCTTATTGACACCGTCATCGCTTATGTGTTGCTTAATGACTTCCGGTTTGAAGTCATGATAAATGAAAGACGCGCCCGCCCGGATGTAATGCCCGGATGCAGGGATATATTCAAAGTCGGCGGTTGCGGCGTAGTCTTTTATCCCCGAATCGTAATTAAGCCCGTTGTGGAACTTCACGTTATTTCCATTCTCTCCTGTCGTTGCAAAACTTTTGTCGATGGACGTATTATATCTGTATTGATTGTACGAAAGGGTGGTGTTCATAAACAAGGTTGGCGACAATACCGTGTTGAGCCTTGTGGCGAATATCGTATTCCCCCATTTCCAGTCCTGCTGCGTAGCAGAGTTTTTCTGTCCCGACGGGTCGGCGCTTTCACTGTGACGGTTTTCCAGTTTATCCCGCCCGTTGTACGCCATGGCGTAGAGGGATGTGCGTTCATTTAGCTTATGGTGGATTTTAGCATTGATATCGTAAAAGAAGAAGTTGGTTTTAGATTCCGACGAACTATCCTCATCATCAAGCCATTCCTGCACCGGAACCAGGTACAAATCGACCAATGACCGCCGTGCGGAGAAAGTAAATGACGTTCTATCCTTGATGACAGGAGCTTCCAGATTGACTTTGAGGGCAAGTAATCCCAGCGTGGCCGACCCGGTAAACTTATCCTTGTTGCCGTCTTTGGTGGTTATATCTATTACAGACGAAAGCCTCCCTCCGAAACGGGCGGGGAATCCCGATTTGTAAAGTGTCACGTTCTTAAGCGCATCGGTATTGAATACCGAAAGGAATCCGAAAACATGGTTGGCGTTGTATATGGGGATACCGTCCAGCAGTATCAGGTTCTGGTCGGGACTTCCGCCGCGGACACTCAGGTCGCTTTTGCCTTCCGCCGTATTCTGTACTCCCGGAATATATTGCAGCGATTTCATCAGGTCGCTTTCGCCCAATAGGGCCGGGGTTTCCTTAATCATCGACAGGGATACGTTGACGTTTCCCAGTCTCGCCACCTGTAGATTCCGGTTTGTCGCCGTTATGCTTACTTCTTGTAACTCCAGGGCAGAAGGAGTCAGTGATATATTGATGGTGGTATCTTTCTTCAGAACGAAGTCTAAATGAAAATTCTCATAACCCATATAGCTGACCGTGAATTTGCAGTTACCCTGTGGAAGCGTCAGGCTGTACAAGCCATAAGAATTGGTCGTAGCGCCTTTGCCGGCACTCAACCCCGCAACATTACACCCAATGAGAACTTCGCTTGTTCCTCCATCCGTTATTCGCCCATTTATGGTAAAGGTTCGTTTGGCAGGTTGTGGGCGGATGCTCTGAGGAGGTTTTGTTGCTTCGGGTATTAAGATAATGTGATACCCGTTGATTTTGTACGACAATCCCATGCCTTTCAGAACTTCCGTCAGCGCTTTATCCGGGCTGGCATCTTTCAGTGATAGCGAGATGCGCTTCTGTACATCTATTTTAGATTGTCCGTAGGCAATGCTGTACCCCGTTTGCTGTTCGATTTGTGCAAATACGTCCGCAAGGGAGACGTCTTTTGCCTGTATCGTAATCCGCTTCTCTTGAGCCATCGAGAAACGAGGGCAAAAGGAAAATAGAGTCAGAAAAACTATTATCAATATGAATTTCGTTCGATGAGCCATACTTTATATGTTTGGGGTTATTATGATCTTGTTTCCTGTTTTGGTATAAGAGAAGTCCCCGGTTACGTCTTTCAGGACGTGCAGGATTTGTTCGATGCTGTCGTTCTTCAGGAACTTGATGGTATAGTATTCCTTTGATTGATGCGGTGCGTTGCCGGTGTCGAAAGTAATATTAAAACGCCGCTCTAAGGTCTTGAAAATCTCATCCAGCGTAGCCCCTGTGAAGATGAGTTGCCCGGTAGTCCACGACGTAATATCATGGGCGGAAACTTTTGCTACCTGAATAGCGTCGGTCTGGCTGTCGAAAGTCAGTTGCTCGTCAGGTTCAAGGATTCGGGTTTGGTTGGAGGTGGTTTTTACTTCAATCTTTCCGGTTGCCAGTGTGGCGGTTGTCCGGTTGTCGCCGCTGTAAGCCCTGACATTAAATTCCGTTCCCAGCACCTTGACCGAAAGATTCTGTGTGTTGACTATAAAGGGTCTTTGTGCATCCTTCCTGACAGAAAAGCAGGCTTCTCCTTCCAGTGTCAGTGTACGGTTCTCCTTTCTGAATGTTGAGGGGTAATGCAGCGAACTTCCGGCGTTGAGCCACACTTCTGAACTGTCGGGCAGCAGGATGTGTTTTGTTTCCCCGTAAGCCGCAATGACCTGAAGCATTTTCTCCTGTTGGGAAAAGTAATAAATGCCACCCAATAGCATGAATGCCGGGATTAATACGGCGGCAACGCGCATCAGGCGGCGGTGCAATGGAATGGTTCTCAGAATACCTGTTCGCGCATTGACACGTTTCAATGCCTGCAAGGTGCTTGCATTGGGCTTTGCCTCCAGTGCGTCCCAATATTCCAAAGAGGCTTGCTCTTTTTCTGCGGAATATTCATCTTCAATGAGCCATTGCTGTATCTCTTCTTCCGTATCTTTGGAATATCTGTTTTGCAGATACTCTTTGGTAATCTTCGATACCCGGCTTTTTTTGTCTGTTTCCATTTTCTCTGTTTTGCTTCGTTTTTGCTGTAATACAACTCAACGGTAAAAACCTCAATGAGAAGATGGATTTTTTTTTCAGAAAAATCAGGGAAAGAATAAAAAGATGCAGTTAATGGCTTTCCGGAGGTCTTTCAGCGCAAGACTTAACTGGCTCTCTACGTTTCTTTTTGTGGTATTCAGCCGGATGGCTATTTCTTCATTCTTCAGACCTTCATTCCGGCTCAGGCGATAGATTGTTTTCCGTTGTTCCGGCATTTTCTCAACAGCCATTTCAATGAGTAAACGGGTTTCCCGGGCAATCAATTCATCTTCAGGGCTGAAGCCGGAATCCGTCTGCCGGACAGCTTCCCCATGAGCTTCGCGGACGAATTTATGTTTGAGAAAATTAAGCGCTGTATTTCGGGCGATGGTGTGCAGGTAGGAGCTGAAAGACTTGGTTACGTCTATGGATTCATGGTTAATCCACAGGTTTACAAAAATATCCTCCGCCAATTCCTCTGCATCAACTTCCGATTTTATATAACTGAAAATGAAAAGTTTGATTTTATCGAAACAGGCCTTAAATACGTCTTCGAATGCTTTGTGGCTACCATTCCTTAAAGCAACAATAGTGGTTTCGCTAATTGGCTTCATGGGGGCAAAGGTACGATTTCCCGGTGCAGGTTAGTTGTTGTTTAAGGAAATTTAAAGAGTATACGGGGCTTAGAGCCTGTTTAAATTTTGCTCAGCAATGTTTTGAGAGTTATTTTTGAGGATGTTTTTCTGTTTTTATGAGGAGCATAGCGGGCTATGTGACGAGTAAAAAGAGGAAAACAGACCGAAAATAAACTCAAAACAGGCTGAATAAAAAACTTTTTGAGGAAATTTTAAACAGGCTCTAAGAAACTGCTTGGATTTTGCTCAGCATTATTTTGAGAGTTGTTTTTGAGGATGTTTTTTTGTTTTTCTTCGTCACATAGCCCGCGCTATGCTCCTCTTAAAAACAAAAAACAGACCGGAAAACAAGCTCAAAAGAAGCTGATAGAAATCTTAAAAAAGGAAAATCAAAACAGTTTCTTAAGG
Source organism: Bacteroides sp. UBA939 (assembly GCF_002293435.1). GTDB lineage: Bacteria > Bacteroidota > Bacteroidia > Bacteroidales > Bacteroidaceae > Bacteroides. The sequence goes on from NZ_DBDF01000187.1 coordinate 10,496, forward strand.
GTTAGTTATTAGTGATTAACAATTAATGCTTATTTTTGCGACAGAATAGACTTATGCTATTGAAAATTAACAACTAATAAAATTAAGAATCAAAAAAACTATGGCAAATAATAAAAGGCTTCTGATTATTGTAGGTATCATATTAGTATCAGCACTGGTTGTTGTCACTGTATTATTGCTTTCCGAAAAACAAACCAACAAGGAACTGGTACAGGAATTCCAACTGGAAAAGGAAGACCTGGAAAACGAATATACACGCTTTGCGCAACAGTATGACGAGTTGAAGCTGACCGTGTCCAACGACTCCCTGTCCGTACTGCTGGAACAGGAACAACTGAAAACCCAACGTCTGCTGGAAGAACTGCGCACCGTGAAAAGCACCAATGCCGCCGAAATACGCCGCCTGAAAAATGAACTTGCCTCCCTGCGCAAAGTCATGATAGGTTATATCAACCAGATAGACTCGCTGAATCGCCTCACGGAACAACAGAAAGTGGTAATCGCACAGGTCACGCAGAAGTATAACGATGCTTCCCGGCAAATCAGCGACCTGTCTGAAGAGAAAAAGAACCTGGATAAGAAGGTAACCCTCGCCGCCCAACTGGACGCCACCAACATCAGCATCCTGCCTGTGAACAAGCGAGATAAAAAAGCCAGGAAGGTGAAAGATGTCGTAAAATTCAAGATAGGCTTCACCATCGTCAAGAATATCACTGCCGAAACCGGCGAACGCACACTCTATGTCCGCATCACCAAGCCTGACAATGACGTACTGACCAAGAATTCCGCCAATACCTTCCCTTATGAGAACCGCGAACTGGGATACTCCATTAAAAAGTATATCGAATACAACGGCGAAGAACAAAACGTAACCGTGTACTGGGACGTGGAAGAATTCCTCTATGCAGGCACATACCGGGTGGATATCTTCGCCGACGGAACACTTATCGGTTCGCAGGCATTCACGTTAGAGTAGTATCGTTTTGAAACCAACACATATTTTTCCCCTTTCTTTGTTCTCGTACCTTTCGTTCTTGGGTGTTATAATAAAAACGGTTTGCTCCAGCCTCGTGCAAAAAGGTATCGAATTTGACAGCTTTAAATTCCGGGTTATGCAGCATGTTTTTCCGTTCAGAATATATTAGCGACGGGTTTTAAAGCCTCTTTTTACGCTGCTAATAAACGTTGCCCACGTTTTTTAAAAACGATGGGCATATTCTTTAAAAACGCTCCAATGATTTATTAAACTCTGTTCAAAAAAGCCATCCGGAATGCATTCTGAGAGGGGGTAGGCTAAGTATACGACTAAGGTACCCTAAGTATACGACTGAGGGTATCTCAGTCGTATAGTGAGATAGGCTAAGTATGGGAGTGAGATTAACAAAAACTTGGCACCGCTGCACCGAAAAAAGTTTGATTCATTTTGAAGTCTCACAGAAAGCCTCTACATTTGCATCGTTGTTTATGCAATTATTGTTGCCGCACAAGGCAAAATCTTGATTGCCTTAGCTTGTATTATTCAAGCTGTAGACTAAAAAAAGTAAATATAAAAAACAAAATGGTTTCTTAAGATGTTTATATGCCATGAAGAAGTTATTATGTTTCATTTGGTTGGCATGTCTCGCACTTTCTATCGGTGCACAAAAGGTTTTAAACCTCGATAGTTGCCGTGCATTGGCTATAGCCAATAATAAAGAATTGCTGATAAGCCGGGAGAAAATCAACTCCGCGCATTATCAGAGGAAAGCGGCGTTTACCAACTACCTTCCCGAGATATCCGCCACAGGTGGATATATGCGTACACAGAAAGAGATTTCATTACTGAATGATGCTCAAAAAGGAGCGTTAGGTTCTATAGGAACGCAAATGAGTGGCGCTATGCAGAACGGCATACAAGGTATTCTGACGCAACATCCGGAGCTGACACAGAACCCGCAATTCATGGCGTTTATCCAGACGCTGGGCAATGTAGATATTGCTACTCCGCTCAATGGCCTTGGAAATTCCCTTATAGATGCATTCCGCACGGATACGCGAAACATGTACGCGGGCGCACTGACGCTGACGCAACCCCTTTATATGGGTGGTAAGATACGGGCTTACAACAAGATTACCCAATATGCCGAGGAACTGGCGCGCCAGCAACACAACACGGGCTTGCAGGAGGTTATTCTCAGCACCGACCAGGCTTACTGGCAGGTGGTATCGCTGGCTGGTAAAAAGAAGTTAGCCGAAGGATACCTTCAGTTATTGCAGAAGCTGGAGAGCGATGTGGACAAGATGATTGCCGAAGGCGTTGCCACCAAAGCGGACGGATTGTCGGTAAAAGTAAAGGTGAATGAAGCGGAAATGACGCTGACTAAAGTGGAAGACGGTTTGAGCCTTTCCAGAATGTTGTTGTGTCAACTATGTGGGCTAGATTTGTCCACTCCCATTGCTCTTAAAGATGAAAAAGAGAATGATTTGTCCCCCACTCCGGTAGCTGCTAATGGCATTGACCTGGAGATGGTTTACGGTACACGTCCGGAAGTGCGCAGTCTGGAACTCGCTACCGAAATCTATAAACAGAAAGTAAATGTCACGCGTTCCGAATATCTGCCGTCGTTGGCGCTCATGGGTAGTTATATGATGACTAATCCTTCGACTTTCAATGGGTTTGAGAAGAAGTTCAAGGGGATGTGGAGTGTAGGTGTCGTGCTGCAAGTGCCCGTCTGGCATTGGAGAGAAGGTACATATAAGGTGAAAGCAGCCAAAGCGGAAGCGCGCATTGTGCAACATCAGTTGGATGATGCCAAAGAGAAGATAGAGCTTCAGGTTAATCAATCTGTTTTCAGGGTTAATGAAGCGGCTAAAAAGCTGGCTATGGCGGAGAAGAATCTGGAGAAAGCAAACGAAAACCTGCGATATGCCACGCTTGGGTTTGAAGAAGGAGTCATAGCTGCCGGCAATGTACTTGAGGCGCATACAGCCTGGCTTTCAGCCCAGTCAGAGAGAATAGACGCACAGATTGATGTAAAGCTGACCGATATTTACCTGAAAAAGGCGTTGGGGCAGTTGAACGTTGATAAATAAGGTGAATTAGGAGTTAAAGGAGTTAAGGAGTTAAAGGAGTTAAGGATTTATCAGCCATAAACAGGCTTAGGAGTTAAAGCCGATACCCCGTTTATATGTTAACTCGTCAGGTTACTACGTGACGGCCTTTCACGTGCTCCCGTGACGACTCGTCACGTGTCCCTGTAACGACTCGTCACCTGACTACCTGATAGCTCGTCAGGTGGCTACCTGATGACTCATCAGATTCAGTAGCAACACTATCGGCTTTAACTCCTATAACTACTGAGCGAAGCGATAACTCCTAAACTATTGATTCACAGTAACAAGGAACAATATCAAAAACAAGAAACAGAGCATTGCAGCTCTCATAATTCATAATTCATAATTCATAATTCAAAAAATGGATACCAAATCACAAAACAGTAATATGCTGCTGGCGTTCTTAACGTTGTTGGGCGTCATTGCCATTGTAGCTATAGTAGGTTTCTTCATGTTGCGCAAGGGACCGGAAATTGTACAGGGACAGGCAGAAGTCACGGAATACCGGGTATCGAGCAAAGTGCCGGGACGTATTCTGGAATTCCGCGTGAAGGAGGGGCAAAGCGTGCAAGCCGGAGATACGCTTGCCATACTGGAAGCTCCGGACGTGTTGGCTAAACTGGAACAGGCGCGTGCCGCCGAAGCTGCCGCACAGGCACAGAACGAGAAGGCGCTGAAAGGCGCCCGCCATGAACAGGTACAGGCTGCCTTTGAAATGTGGCAAAAGGCAAAGGCAGGACTTGAAATTGCCGAGAAATCTTATAAACGCGTAAAGAACCTTGCCGACCAGGGAGTAATGTCCGCGCAGAAGTTGGACGAAGTTACCGCACAACGAGATGCCGCCGTGGCCACCGAGAAAGCCGCCAAAGCGCAATACGATATGGCCAAGAATGGCGCCGAACGGGAAGACAAGGCAGCAGCAGCCGCTTTGGTAGACCGTGCCAAGGGAGCTGTTGCGGAAGTGGAGTCTTACATTAAAGAAACATACCTCATAGCTCAGACAGCAGGCGAAGTCTCGGAAATCTTCCCCAAAACAGGCGAACTGGTAGGAACAGGCGCGCCGATTATGAACGTCGCCATACAGGAGGATATGTGGGTGACATTCAATGTCCGGGAGGATTTACTGCAAGGGCTAACCGTAGGTACGGAATTCGAGGCATTCGTTCCGGCATTAGATAAGAACATCCGGTTGAAGGTGAGCTATATGAAAGACCTGGGTACTTATGCCGCCTGGAAAGCGACGAAAACAACCGGGCAGTTCGACCTGAAGACTTTCGAAGTGAGGGCATTGCCACTGGAAAAGGTGGAGGGGCTACGGCCGGGGATGTCGGTGATATTGGAGAAGTGATTAATGTGAATCAGAAATTAAGGAGTTATATGCATATTACAGAACTATTTCAATTCCCCTCCTCCTGGGCTACTCTCTATACACAT
>NZ_DBDF01000211.1 GCF_002293435.1 Bacteroides sp. UBA939
ACGTACTACATATATGACAAAGCTGACCGGCTTATCTTCTCCCAGGACGGCGAGCAGCGCAAGAAATCCCCAAAAGAATGGACATTCTCCATACCCGACGTGTTCGGACGCGTATGCGTGACAGGAATCTGTTCCAACACTTACAACGCGTTGGCGACCACATCGCCATTGGTGAACGTCGTGATAAAAGCCGACCGAAACAATACCACAAGTGCTTACAAGGGATACACCATCTTGGGTCTTAACCTTACAACCCCTACCGTGCTAACCGTAAACTATTACGACAATTATATTTTCCTGGGGCAAAACAATATTCCCCCCAATACGGATGAAAAGGTGAAATACACGTCCGAAGACGGTTACGGAACCTGGTACGGAACGGACTACACCACCGCCAACAAGGTAAAGAACAAAGGCATGCTGACCGGTACGCTGACGGCGCAGTTGACCGGTGGTACGGTAAGCACAACGAACTACCTGTACACCGTAATGTACTACGACGTCAAAGGAAGGCTTGTCCAGTCCAAATCCAACAACCACCTTACAGGCGGCAGCGAAAAGGAATACTTCGCCTATAACTTCACCGGGCAGGCTACCAAGCGCAAACATGTACACGTGGCTGCGGGGACGACGCAGACGGAAGTCTATACATACGCCTACGACGATGCCGGGCGGCTTACGAGCGTGAAGCACAAGCTGAACACAGGCGATGAAGTAATCCTCGCCGCCAATACGTACGATGAACTCGGTCGTCTGAAAACTAGCCAACGGAACGGGAACGCATCCTTGAAGAGTACCTATACTTACAATGTCCGTTCCTGGATGAAGTCGATCTCTTCCACCCTGTTCACCCAGACGCTGTATTACAACGACGCTTACGGCAGCAACACGCCCCGGTACAACGGGAACATCTCCGCCATGAGCTGGAAACTCTCCAACGAGAGCAAGACCAGGGGATACCGATTTACTTACGACAACCTCTCCCGGCTTACCGCCGCAGGCTATCTGGAAAACGGAAGCGTGAACAGCAATTTCAATACCACATACACCTACGACAAACACGGCAACATGACCGGCTTGACACGCAGGGGGAATACCGGCACCTCGACCTACGGCATCATCGACAACCTGACGATGACTTATGCGGGTAACCAGCTAATAAAGGCTGAAGACTCGGGAGCCAGCGTTAGTTTATCCGCTTCAATGGACTTCAAGAATGGTTCCAATACCGCCCGTGAATACTATTACAACAGGAACGGCAACCTGATAAAGGATTTAAATAAGGGAATAAGCAACATATCATATAATTTGCTAAATTTGCCGTGTTCACTCGCAATATCCAATTCTTCCGGTTCGGCAACGAATACGTACGTGTATGCGGTCGACGGGCGGAAGCTGACCGCAACTATCAGCGGAAAGAAGACGGATTACGCCGGGAACATGATCTATGAAAACAGTACGTTGAAGCGTATACTCATTGAAGGCGGTTACATTGAGATTGGAAGCGGAAGCACCACCAACGATACCTACCACTTCTACCTGACCGACCATTTGGGCAACAACCGGGTGGTTGCCAAGGGAAGCGGGACGATAGTGCAAAGCAATCACTACTATCCTTATGGAATGTTGTTCACCGAAGGGACGCAGACTTCCTCACAGCCGTACAAGTTCGGAGGAAAGGAATTGGATACGCAGAAGGGGCTGAACTGGTATGACTTCGAGGCAAGATGGAAAGATGATTGGAGTTTTCCGACGCCTGACCCGCTGGCGGAGAAGTATTATTCAATTAGTCCGTATGTTTATTGCATGAATAATCCGATGAGATATATTGATCCTAATGGGGAAGAGGTCGTTGCATTAGGTGAAGTGTCTCGAAGAAACATTTCTAATACTTTAACAAAAAAGGAGGCAAAATTTGTAAAATTCGAAAAAGATGGAACATTAAATGTAAGCAGACTAAACAAAAGTAAAAGTGAATCAGAAAATATGCTTGCGTTAAAAACACTAGCAAATAGTGAAACAACCTATAACTTTTCTGTAACAGATAAAGATGTTGAGGGGGAAGCTTTTAGCCTAACTTATAAAGGGTTAACCGCAATACCAGGAGAAGAAAATAAATCTTCCCCTGATGGTAACGTTTGGATTCAGACAAGTTCATTTTTAGATGAAAAAGGGCAAGCACAAAATGTTGCTCATGAAGCTTATGGGCATGCTTATTTTTATGAACTAAAAAAAACCGATAAAAGTTATGATTATAATCATCGATATGTAAATGTTGCTGGTGAACCAGAATGGGACGCTGAATTTAACATGTATGTTGTTCCCAATATTAGAACAGAGACAAATTTAAGATTAAAAAAACAAATAGAAATAGTAACTAAACAAGCCGGAAAAAATTATGATGATAAAAAGAAATAATATATTATTATTAGGTATAGCTCTACTGTTTTCCAATTACTTTTGGATTAATGCGCAAGAGAATAAAAATATTAGTATGTGCGTTGAAGTTGATACTTTTTCAACTTCACTTATTAGGATAGAATTGCCTTGTGGTTATAAAAAAAGAATACACAATTACGAGGAGGGTAAATTTATTGATTATTATTATAATAATGGTTCTATTATTACGTTATTTAAAGGAGCTTTACAAAAGACGCCATTACTTGCCAATAGTAAATGTTATATAGTAAGTAGAACCGACACCTTAGGTGGTAAAATTATCATTAGAGGAACAATAAATGATAAAGTTTGGAGAGAAGATTCTTTTGAAGGAATTAGAGCCTGTTATGAAAAGGTTCCAATTGACAAAATGAACATATTTGATAATATATTAGATAGTTTATCCGTTTTTACACATTATAAGTAATCAAGAAATGCCTATGGGAAATAGAATAAATAGTCATGTTTTTATCTGTTAGTATGGATAAAGATAAGAATGTTACCTATCAAATATATGATAATGAAGAAGAATATAAAAAGACAACGTCAAGTTGCAAATACATGATTTTAAGTAGCCTGCATTATTCATCCCGTGGGACAAATAAATCCGTCTCATGAGATGAAAAAATCCGTCTCGTGAGACTGTGAAATTTGTCCCACGGGACGGATTTATACTCTTACCAAGTGGTAGCAAACAGATGATTCACGGAGTATTGGCTTTAANNGTATGAATAATGCAGGTTAAATGCTGCGCTACGTTATCCTACCCGGAAGATAAAAAGAAATCCGCGTCGGCTTTGGCACACAGGTAACTGCGGGTGGTGTTGTCTTTGCGGGCTTAGCCGACGGCAAAGACCTCGATTCGCATTACTCCCCGAGGGTTGTCAGTTTACTCCCCGAGGGTTGTCAGTTTGTCTTCGGCTTTTTTGACACGGGCGTATGCACGATAGTTGGAGAACCCCGCCTGTATGACCAATTCCATGCCCGAAAGATCCCGGCAGGCCGGGTCGAGACGGATGCGTTCAAGCTCCTGCAATCGCTGACGGTTTATCCAACGGCTGAAGTTCATGCCGTACTCCCTGTTGATAAAGTTCGACAGGTAGGTTCGGTTGGTATTCAGATCCACCGCAACATCGGCAATATGCAGTTTCGCGTTTAGATAGGGCTTGTGGGTGCTCATATACTTTTCGAACCGGGCGCGGCGGATTTTTCGTATTTTCTCCGCGTGTTCCTCCTCCGGGCGCGGCAGCGGGATGACCGTGTAGTTCTCGGCGACGATATTGTAGCACAGCAAAATCAACTGTACGATTATCAGCACACAGGGAACTATTATGATAAGCGACCCCATGAGTACCGTCTTACCGAAGATGAAATCTATCAGCGGCAAGGTTATCACGGATATTTTCAACCAGAAAATTTGCATCATCCACCGTGTGGACGACCTCCCCTCATCGGCCAAATAATCGGGCGCCACCCTGTTGTACGCCACGATGCGTCTCAGAGACAGCATGGCGTAGACGATATTCCACACGAAGATCCCGGCAGCCTTGCTCAGGAACAGCACCGAATAGGCCTCATAGCCCGGAGCAAGCTCTCCGCGCGACTCCACGATATATATCTGGGAGTCCATCGGAACGAAGAACGACCATACGAACAGAACGAAGGGTATCAGTACGGGAAGCAGGTAATGCCAACGCGAAAACTTTTCCTCCCTGCCCGTTCCGGTCAAAAAGAAGATGATGCGGTAAAATATGACGTGCCAGATGAAGAATCCGAAATAGAAAAAAGATTGAAGAATAACGAATACATGGGGAGAGATAATATAGAGCATCATACATATCCACCCCAAGCCACTCATGCAGTAGGCGAATATCAGAGACCTGACGAGTGTCACGGGTTTGGGCCTGCGCGACAGCAGGTACATCACCATCACCACCACGCAAATAATGGAGACGGCGGCCTGGATTTCGTATATCAGGCTGACATATATATCCTGCCGGTTAGTCATCGCCGCCGTTATTTTCCGAAACAACCTTCATTCCTTCCGTCCCATTTCCGTTGCCGGGGTTCTTTTCGGCCTCGGCCGCCCGCCTGTAACCCCGGTCGTTGGCAAATCCTGCAAGAAGGGCAAGCTCCGCTCGTGTTTTGGACGCACTGGAGGGCAGCACCACCAGCCGTTCCATCTCCTGCAGGCGCAGGCGGTTCAGGTAACGGCTGAAGTTCACTCCGTAAGTCCGGTTCACAAAGGCCGAAACAGTGTTCCGCGAGGCGGCGAACGTCTCCGTAAGGTCGGTTATCCTGAACGACGGGTCGAGCCACGGTTTGTCGGTTTTCATATAGTGGTCCAGCGTCTTGCGCGTCAGCGTGAGCCGTGTCTGGGGTTGGGGTTGGGGTTGGGGTTGTGTCCGGGGGCTGGGTTGTGGTTGGGCAATTTCACTCCCGGCAGACGTTTTGCCGTGCGAACCGGACGGCCTCCAGCATCTTCTTTTTGCAGGCGTTTCATCCTCTTCTTCTCCCTCCGGGCGGGCGTAGAGCAGAAAATTGCGCGAGATGATGTGATACCCGATCACCGCGTGTTCGGCGACAATAACAAAAGCGGCGATAAGACCGCACCACCGGGTGATGAACACCCCGCGCGGATAGATATACTGCATGAATGTCACCGCCATGACAAGCACCACACAGGCCATCACCACCCACACCCAATTGGCAGGCCTGCGCAGGTGTGCACGTTTGCGGCCACGGTTCGTTTCGCGGTAGTAGCGGTAAAGCCGGACGATACAGAGCGGAAAATAGACAATGCTGAACAGGAGTCGCATCAAAGGTTTCGACAGAAAGAGCTGCGAATAAGCCGGCCGGCCGGGATCGGGGACGCCTCTGTTCTCTAAAAGCCACGACTGCACGTCATAAGGAACGAAAACAGACCACACCGCAAGTAACCCCACGATTCCCACCGGCAGCGCGTAGTGCCACAGTGAAAAGGGCGTCAGGCGTTCCGTCCGCGAGAGTGTGCAGATGAGACGGTACAGTTGAACGGGCACCAGAATCATTCCCAGATAGCCAGTCAAGTTAAGCACCACGGCCGCGCGGGGCAGGTATTGATACGCCACGAGGAATGTCCACATCGCAATGTAGATGAGATAGAGCCATGCGGCGATCCATTTCACCTCCTTTTCATGACGGGTGTTGCTATCGGCCAACGAGTAGGAGGAAAATAAAATAGTTTTCCTCCTATTTTATTTTCCGACCTCTCACACCACCGTACGTGCCGTTCGGCATACGGCGGTTCCTTACTTACGATACCACTTTACGATAACAGTCCATAAGAAATGGGTAATTGGCTCGTCTCAAATTGTCATTATTTAGAGCACGGGTTAAGATATAGCTATGAGAGATATGCCAATAACCCTTACGGGTATTTGCCCACTCCCATGCTTTCTTTTTATTTATCCCACTCTTGCATAAGTTATTGAAGCGAGTTCTTACTTTCTTCCAGCATTTCCAAATGCACATCCGAAGCCTACACCTGTACCATTCATCCAATGTTTGAAGTCGTTTCTTCATTTCGGCAAGCTTGAAGTATTCAAGCCAGCCTCGAATAAACAATCGAAGTGTGATTTTCCGTTTTTCATACCCCATCCCATTGCTGCGACCTGTCAATTCCTTTAAGCGGGTTTTGAGTTTGACGTAACTTTTAGGGTGGACAATTAAGCGACATTCTCCTGACTTGAGATAGAAACTATAGCCAAGGAACTTCATGCCTCGTACATAGCCTACACTCGTCTTCTCTTTGTTTACCCGTAGATATAGTACTTCTTCTATAAAACGAATGATACTGACTTTGGTCCGTTCTGCTGCCCGTTTACTCTTACAGAAGATTAAACAGTCATCCGCATAACGAACAAAAGGATGACCGCGACGTTCCAATTCTTTATCCAATTCGTTAAGCATAATATTACTCAACAATGGACTTAATGGACCGCCTTGGGGAACTCCGGAGAAATTATGCTCAAACTTGTTCTCTATTCGAACTCCTGCAAGCAGATATTTATGGATGAGCGAGATTACACGACCATCTTTTATCCGTTTAGATAGGATTTCTATCAGGCGACTATGGTTGACCGTATCGAAGAATTTCTCCAAATCCAAGTCAACTGCATATCTATAGCCTGAGGTGATAATAGTTTGAGATTGTTTTAAGGCATCATGGCAACTACGCTTGGGGCGAAAGCCATAGCTGGTATCACTAAATTCACGCTCGTAGAGGGGTGAGAGAATTTGTGATAGGGACTGTTGTACAAAACGGTCTACTACTGTAGGAATGCCCAGTTGACGTTTCTTGCCGTCTGCCTTGGGAATTGCTACTCGAAGAACAGGATTAGGACGATATGTACCTTGTCTGATTGACAACAACAGGTCTTCTTTGTTGCGCAATAACCATGGTAAAAGTTCGTCTGTTTCCATTCCATCTATTCCCCCGCTTCCATGATTGGACACTACTTGTTGATAAGCCTTGTTCAGGTTATGGGCAGAAAGGATTTGTTCCAGTAGATTGTCTTGCGTAAATAGTACTTCCGTGAGGTTGTTTTCAGTTATCCCGATAAAAGTCTGCACTCCACCATAGCCTTCGGATTCCGTCCTATTCCCATCGTGGCAGCTATCACTAATCGTTGATATTTTCTGCATTCGTCCTTTCATCTGGTAACATTCATTTACTACTCACTTACAATAAAGTTCTGCCCTTCGATACTTAGTAAGACTTCCTGCTATACATTTTTTTTTTCATGGGCAGGCTTGTATCCGTATCTACTATGGCGTCTGCTGACTTCTCACAGCAAGCTTTACTCCGTGCTTCTGAAAAAAAAAACATCCACACGTCTGTGAGACCTCC
>NZ_DBDF01000210.1 GCF_002293435.1 Bacteroides sp. UBA939
ACTACTGATTATCAATAGAGATAGTTCAGCTATATACAGACAAGATGCAAAACTTTAGTTATACAGATTAAGTTTTTAATAAATCCGCGTAACCTGTGTTATCTGCGGATGAAAGATAATAACCACTAAATAATTTAAAAAGCATGAAAGTAAGAAAGATCCTGACGAGTCTATGCCTGTTGATAGCCCTGCCACTGGCGGCGCAACAGAAAAACTATGTATCCGAAGTATGGGTCTCCGACCAAGGAAACGGTAAGTACAAAAACCCGGTACTCTACGCAGACTATTCCGACCCCGATGCCTGCCGCGTAGGAGACGACTACTACATGACATCTTCCAGTTTCAATTGCCTGCCCGGTTTGCAGATACTCCATTCCAAAGACCTTGTGAACTGGACTATCATCGGCGCTGCCGTACCTTACGCACTCCCACCCATTGAGACTCCCGAACGCCCCGAACACGGCAACCGTGTATGGGCGCCCGCCATCCGCCATCACAACGGCGAGTTTTACGTCTTCTGGGGAGACCCCGACCAGGGTGCTTTCATGGTGAAAGCCAAAGATCCGAAAGGCCCGTGGACAGAACCCGTACTGGTGAAGCCCGGTAAAGGCATCATCGACACATGCCCGCTTTGGGATGACAACGGCAAAGTATATATGGTACATGCCTATGCAGGCAGCCGCGCCGAACTGAAAAGCGTTATCACCATCTGCGAACTGAATGCCGAAGCAACCCAAGCCATCACTCCGTCGCGTATCGTATTCGATGGTCATGAGGCACACCAGACTTGCGAAGGGCCGAAGTTCTTCAAGCGCAACGATTACTATTACATATTCCATCCGGCAGGTGGCGTCCCCACAGGCTGGCAGGTAGTGCTTCGTTCCAAGAACGTTTACGGACCTTATGAATGGAAAACTGTGCTTGCACAAGGCAACAGCCCCGTGAATGGCCCTCACCAAGGTGCATGGGTAGATACCCCGACGGGCGAAGACTGGTTCCTTCATTTCCAGGATGTAGGCGCTTATGGCCGCCTGGTGCATCTGCAACCCATGACGTGGCTGAACGACTGGCCTGTTATCGGCATCGACAAAGACGGTGACGGTTGCGGCGAACCCGTAATGACTTACAAGAAACCGAATGTAGGCAATACGTATCCCATCTGCACTCCGCAGGAAAGCGACGAATTCGATGGCTATACCCTGTCTCCGCAGTGGCAATGGCATGCCAACATCAACGAGAAGTGGGCCTATTATGCTGGCGACCAAAGCATGGCGCGCCTGTACTCTTATCCTGTTGTAAAAGAGTATAAGAATCTTTTCGACGTTGCCAACCTGTTGCTGCAGAAAACTCCGGCTCCCAACTTCACCGCCACCGTGAAGCTGACTTTTAAACCGACGGACAGGTATAAAGGTGAACGCACCGGACTGGTAGTTATGGGCATGGACTATGCCGGACTCATCCTGGAAAATACGGACAAAGGACTCGTTCTTTCACAAGTATCCTGCCCGATAGCGGACAGAGGCACTGCGGAAGAAGTAAATGGCACGGTTGACCTGACGGATAACACCATCTACCTGAAAGTTAAGTTCAGCAGCGACGGAAAGAAAATCTCCAGGAGTGAAGGCGGACATGACTTACTGGTAATGTGCGATTTCAGTTACAGCCTCGACGGAAAGAAGTATCAGTCGCTCGGCAAGCCTTTCCAGGCCAAAGAAGGCAAATGGATCGGTGCAAAGGTAGGTACGTTCTGCACACGTCCCGCTATCACAACTAACGATGGCGGTTGGGCGGATGTAGACTGGTTCCGCATCACTAAGAAATAAGATTCAGCTCTTCAGTTGTTACAACTCATTCCTCCTTATTGAAAGCAAGGTTTCAGTAAGGAGGAATTTTTGTTTCTAAGTGTCCTGGAGGAATATAAATGGGAATTTGGCGAAGCGGGGCTTCGCAATGATTAGTGTTTAGTGATAAGTGATTAGCAAGAGTATCCCGTTTCTCCTCCTCATTCCCTCCTCTACATACTCGATATTTTCTCGTAGCAAATTCGGTTCATTCCCGTAAAAAGGCATACTTAACCGAATTTGTACCGAGTTTGAACCGAGTTTGTACCGAGTTTGCTATGGTTCAGTAGTGAAACAGACCCGGTTCAGCACCGAATCAAAACCGAATCAGTACCATTCGAATAAAATGCGCTATCTTTGTATTCTCAATCACCCCCAAAGAATTATGAAGAAATTAATTATATTCGATTTAGACGGCACCCTGCTGAACACCATTGCCGACCTGGCACAAAGCGCCAACCACGCATTAGCCGCGTCAGGATACCCCACCCACGAAGAAAAAGAGTATAACCTCATGGTTGGAAACGGCATCAACAAACTGCTTGAACGCGCCTTGCCCGAAGGCAGCAAGACGGAAGAGAACGTTCTGCGCGTGCGCAAAGAGTTTATACCTTATTATAATCGGCACAATGCAGACAGAAGCCGCCCCTACCCCGGCATTACAGCGCTTCTGGACGAACTGCAAGCCAAAGGCCTCCGGCTCGCCGTTGCATCCAACAAATACCAGGCTGCCACCGCAAAACTGATAGCCCACTATTTCCCCAATATCCGCTTCACCGCCGTCTTCGGACAGCGCGAAGGCATCAACGTGAAGCCCGCCCCTGCTATTGTGCACGAGATTCTGGAAATTGCCCGGGTTTCCAAAGAAGATGTTCTCTACGTAGGAGACTCAGGCGTGGACATGCAGACCGCCATCAATGCAGAAGTAACCTCCTGCGGAGTGACCTGGGGATTCCGCCCGCGCACAGAACTGGAAACATTCCACCCCGATTACATTGTCGACAAAGCCGAAGAAGTGGCTGCAATAGCTACCGCGTAAAAACTGAAAGCAAAGAATATTTTTTTTGCCTGTTTTAACCTGTATTATTCATACTGTAAGGTAAATGACAATTTATTAGTGATTAATGCAGGTGATTAGTGGGAGTAACTTACTTCTCCTCCTCCCGGGAGGAGGAGAAGCAAGTTACTCCTGCCTATCGACTCCTAAGTATGAATAATGCAGGTTAATAGCCTGTTTAGCCTTCATTATTCATACTTCATTCATACTTCAGGAGTTAGAGTAGTTAACGTAGTTATCAGCCAACAAGTTGGNNGATTCACGGAGTATTGGCTTTAACTCCTTAACTCCTAACGAAGTGATAACTCCTTTAACTACAGTATGAATAATGCAGGTTAGATTTTGCTCAGCGTTGTTTTGAGAGTTATTTTTGAGGATGTTT
>NZ_DBDF01000189.1 GCF_002293435.1 Bacteroides sp. UBA939
CTACGAATAAAAAATATAATACATTAATTATATATACAATATTATTGTTAGTATGTATTATTTGTACTTATTTATACTATTTAAGCAATAGCAATATTATTGATTCTGTAAATTCTTTTACTATCACTCCGATTTTAATTTTAATTATTTCATTATTAATTAGCACTATAATGCAAAAAAAGACACAATAAATTTATTATAATACTTCATAACTCTATAAAAATGGGATTATTCTTCAAAGAGTAATCCCTTTTATTTTATGGCAAGAAAAACTATAGCCATAAATCACGTACACAACACATATAAATCATCCCGCTGGTTGATATATAACGTGAGTTCGGGGTTTACCTGCTTGAATAAGAGAAGTTACAGGAAGTTATAAAGGTACAATGGTGAAGAAGTAAGACAAATGGTTTCACAAAGTAATACGAAGGTTTTTACAAGAGGTTCGACCAAAACTATAGTACAAATAAGCAAATTTTTTCCCTTGTATCATAGATCTCGAACTCATGTTAGTATAATATTTTATTTTTTTCAATAGAGTCTACATTGAAAAATTGTATTTTTGTAAAAACGAATGCTTACCATGGAAGAAATCTTAACAGAAGAAAATAAATCTCCCAAATCCTGGAATAAAATTCTCAAAAAAGTAGCTATTATTCTTGTTTCTTCTATTTTATTGCTGCTGATAGTACTTACTGTTGTCGCAGGAATATTTCAGGATAAAATAACAAATATACTTCTCAATCAGTTTTATGAATATACAAAAGTGGAGATTAAGCATGAAAAGGTCTCTTTTAGCATGATTCGCAAATTTCCTATGGCTTCTCTGCAAATTAACAATATAAATGTCGCCGGACCGGAAGGTAAAAGCACATTACTCAAGGCAGAGCATATATTTCTTCAATTTAATCTTTTCGATTTGGTCAGAAATAATTATACCATTCGTCGCATTGACATTTCCAATGCCGATTTACAACTTTTTGTGGATAAGAAAGGGAATAATAACTGGAACATTTTTAATTTTAGCGATTCTTCGAAAACGGAAAATGTGGAGATAAAACTAAGCTCCATTCAACTGAAAAATGTACGTGCATCGTATGAAGACGAACAGCAGAAATTACTTGTTGAAGCTTTTTTCAATTATCTCTCTGCCAAAGGAAACTTCTCTTCGGCAACTTTCACTGCTCAACTTTCTTCCGATGCCGTAATAGGTAATATCGAAGTTGACAAGATAGTTTATCTTTCTGACCAGGAACTGAAATTCTATACAAAATTAGATATAGATACTGAAAATAAACGTTATGGTATAGAAGGAGGCAATTTTGAATTGGGAATCCTTAATTTCATTGCACATACTTCCCTTTCGAAAAAAAAAGAAGGGTATAAGCTCCAATCGGATTTGTCGATAAAATATGCTAATATTGAAAAAATTATCGAAAAGTTACCGGAAACTATCCGTAAGCAAACACGGATTTTGAAACCGGTAGGAATACTCTCATCTTCTGTAAAAATCAATGGAATAATAGGAAAAGGAAACAATTTGGATATTGCGGGGGATTTTTTATGCAAAAACGGAAGCATCGAAAATATTGAAAATGATATAAAATTTTCAAAAATCAATCTACAAGGTGATTTCTCATTAAGCACTTCTAATGTTTCCCATAGCTTGAAAGTTAAGATGTATGAATTTTCCGGAAAATTAAATAACGGTCATCTTGCCGGAAAAATAAACTTTGAAAACCTTGAACAGCCGGATATAGATTTGTCTGTCAATGGAACAATCAATCTGGAAGATTTACATAGTTTCTTGCCGACAAATTATTTTTATAAAGTGGCAGGAAATGCTTCTATTGATATTGTATTTAAAAATAAATTCACTCAAATACAAAAACTGACTGTTCAAGAATTTAAAAATGCTTCAATTCAAGGGAATTTTGTTTTCACCAATGTTATGCTCCAGATTCGCGAAAATGAAAATATGCTGGAAACACTTTCTGGGGATTTACAGTTTAATAATCAACTAATCATAGCTGACGAATTGCAAGGAAAACTCAAAGGAAATGATTTTGTCCTTAGCGGAAAAATAGAAAACATGTATCCTTATATTTTGGAACATGGCAATCGACTGGAAATTACCGCTGATTTGAATATTCCTGATTTTGATTTGAATAAATTATTTGCTACCACCACTCAACCTTCGTCAAAAAGCCAGGAAGAAATGGAATTATTTCTACCGAAAGATATTGATTTTAATTTCTCCTTCAAAGCCGATAAAATTTCATTCAATCATTTTAAAGCTGAAAACACCTCCGGAAAAGCTGTTTTAAAGAATAATATTTTGTTACTCGAAAACCTGAATATGAATACCTGTGACGGAAAAATGCAGGGAAAAGGAAGTCTCAAACAAATTTCAAAAAAAGAATTTCTGCTCAACTGCAATGCAAAATTGACAAATATAAATATTCCGAAATTATTTTACGCATTTAATAATTTCGGACAAAATGCACTCACAGATAAAAATATAAAAGGAGCTGCAAATAGCGATGTCAATTTTACGGCTGTGCTTGGAAGCAATATGGTACTTGCTCCGAACAGTATTTCAACGCTTATTGATATAGACATCAAAAACGGACAATTGAATAATTTTGTTCCGTTGGAATCACTTTCCAAATTTGTTGAGTTGAGTGAGTTGCAGAATGTAAAATTTGAAACACTGGAAAACCACATCAGTATTGATAACTCTACTATAACAATTCCCAATATGGAAATAAAAACCAATGCATTAAATCTTTCTTTGGGTGGAAATCACCGGTTTTCAGGAGAAATTGATTATCATATCAGACTCATGATGAAAGAAATTCTGGCAAAAAAGGTAAAAAACCGGAAAAACCGAGAAGATTTCGGCGAAGTAATTGACGATAATACCGGAACACATCTTTATCTTTTGGCAACGGGAACAATGGAAAATCCGAAATTCAAATGGGATGGACAATCTTCAAGGAAAGGTCTCAAGGAGCAATTTTCCGACCAAAAGCAACAAATACAAGAAAATCGCAACCAAAACAATCCACAAACACCTTCTATTAAGGAAGAAACTAAGGAATTGAACAACTCCAAGAAAAAACAATCCGATATTGAATTGGATGAGGATTGGTAAGTTTTTCTTTATACAGCCATATCCCTTTTTTTGGTATTTTTGCAGCACCTTAGAATAATGGTGGATTTTCTTTTTGAAAATCTAAAATAAAGTATAAATGTTTAGTTATGTATAAATTAACTCATTTAAAAGAAATTGAAGCGGAAGCTATTTATATATTGCGGGAAGTAGCTGCACAGTTTGAAAAGCCTGTTTTGCTTTTTTCCGGCGGAAAGGATTCCATTGTGCTTACTCATTTAGCATACAAGGCTTTTTATCCTGCAAAAATTCCTTTTCCCTTGCTGCATATTGATACCGGACATAATTTTATTGAAACTATCCAATACAGAGATGATTTGGTGGAACGTTTGGGAGCGACATTGGTTGTGGGTTCGGTTCAGGAATCTATTGATACCGGACGGGTAAAAGAAGAAACAGGTTACAATGCCAGCCGGAACAAATTGCAGACAGTTACCTTACTTGATACGATTGAAAAATACAAATTCGATGCTGCAATTGGCGGAGCACGCCGTGATGAGGAAAAAGCACGGGCAAAAGAGCGTGTTTTTTCACACAGAGATGAATTCGGGCAATGGAATCCCAAAAATCAGCGTCCCGAACTGTGGAATATCTTCAACGGGAAAAAGAATATAGGAGAACATTTCCGTGTATTTCCTATCAGTAATTGGACAGAAATGGATGTCTGGCAATATATTTTGCAGGAAAATATCGAAATGCCCAGCATTTATTTTACCCATGAACGTAAAGTCTTTTTCCGAGATAATCAATGGTTGGCGGCAGAAGAATGTATGACACTCAAGCCTACTGAAACGGTGGAGATTCGACAGGTTCGTTGCCGTACAATCGGGGATATTAGTTGTACAGGATTAGCACTTTCCGAGGCACATACATTGGAAGATATCATTGAAGAAATTGCTGCCACACGTGTTACTGAGCGGGGAAGCCGTGCTGATGATAAACGTTCTGAAACAGCAATGGAAGACAGGAAAAAATCAGGATATTTTTAATGGTTAATGATTGATGATTAATGTTTAATAATGCATTAACGAAACACAAGTGTTAAACATTAAGCATTCAACCTTAAACTTTAAACAATTAGATAAATGGCAAAAACAACAGGATATTTAGATATGGAGCTGCTTCGCTTTACAACGGCGGGCAGCGTAGATGATGGAAAAAGTACGCTTATCGGGCGTTTGTTGTATGACAGTAAGTCTATTTTCGAAGACCAGCTCGAAGCCGTTGAAGCGGCATCCAAGCGTAGCGGAAATGAAGAAGTAAATTTGGCACTGCTAACCGATGGACTTCGGGCAGAACGTGAGCAGGGAATAACGATTGATGTGGCTTATCGTTATTTTGCTACACCCAAACGCAAGTTTATCATTGCCGATACACCGGGGCATATTCAGTATACGCGCAATATGGTTACGGGTGCTTCGACTGCTGATTTGGCAATTTTATTGGTAGATGCCCGCCATGGAATCGTAGAACAGACTCTCCGGCATTCGTTTATTGCTTCTTTGTTAGGAATTCCATACGTGGTGGTTTGCATCAACAAAATGGATTTGGTTGATTTTTCACAGGAAGTGTATGATAAAATTTGCAATGATTACAGTTCTGTAGCAAACAAATTGCATATAGAAAACGTTCGTTTCATTCCGATTTCGGCAAAATACGGACATAATGTAGTTACTCCTTCCGATAAAATGCCTTGGTATAATGGTCAAACGTTAATGGATGTTTTGGAAACAACTCCTATAGACCATAAAATCAATTCCCAAGAGGTTCGTATGCCTGTCCAGTATGTAATACGTCCTATTTCTGATAAATTTCCCGATTTTCGGGGATATGCCGGACGGATGGCGGGTGGAATTTTGAAGGTTGGAGATGAAATAACTGTTTTTCCTTCTGCATTACAATCAAAAGTGAAAGATTTGTCGCAGTGTACAAAAGAACTGCAGGAAGTCTTTACTCCCGATTGGATTACTATTCAGCTGGAAAACGATATTGACATTAGCCGGGGAGATTTGCTGGCAGGAACAAAAGGAGTTCAACCGCAAATTTCACAGGATATTACAATGGATGTTTGCTGGTTTAATGAAAACCCGTTAATGTTGAATGCCCGTTATATTATTCGTCAAGCAACATCTGAAACTATCGGAATTATCAAGAAAATCAATTATAAAGTTAATATCAATACATTGGAACATGAGCAAGGAATAAGCTCATTGAATATGAATGATATTGCCTCTGTCACGATAAAAACGGCAAATCCTTTGGTTTTCGATTTATACAAACACAACCGTACAACGGGAAGTTTGATTTTTATTGATCAGAACACATTTGAAACTGTCGGCGCAGGAATGATTTCCGATAATGAAAATTAGGAATTTAGCATTCTGCGAAAATCTGCAGAAAAGATGAAAAACATAACAGGCAAACAGTCTTTCGGAAAAACCAAATCAGTCTGCAGGGAGTTTGCTACCGGTGTAGCAAACATCATGCGGGTCTGCGACAAGCTTGCTACCGGTGTAGCAAACGTCATGCAAGTCTGCGACAAGCTTGCTACCGGTGTAGCAAACGTCATGCAAGTCTGCGGCAAACTTGCTACCGGTGTAGCAAATGTCATGCGGGTCTGCGGCAAACTTGCTACCGGTGTAGCAAACGTCATGCAGCTCTGCGGCAGACTTGCCCTAACCGGGGCAAACGCCATGCAGCTCTGCGGTAAACTTGCCCTAACTGGGGCAAACGCCATGCAACTCTGCGACAGACTTGCCCTAACTGGGGCAAACGCCATGCAGCTCTGCGGTAAACTTGCCCTAACCGGAGCAAATCCCCAAATGGCTGCTGAGCATATTGCGGCACATAATAAATTGCTGTTTCCCGAAAAGAATCTAATAAGTTGTCTGCTTTTTACAGCGGCATACTTTTTAATATACTACCGGTAATAATAAATAATATGTATTCAAAATCAGACATAGAACAACTTAATACACAATTTTCCACCGCTGAGCCACAAGATGTTTTGGCACATTTTTTAAGTCATTACGACGATAAAATCGCCTTATCATCCAGTTTGGGATTGGAAGACCAGGTGTTGACCGATATGCTTGTGAAAATTGATCGAAATGCCCGGATTTTTACCCTTGATACAGGACGGCTTTTTCCTGAAACATACCAGCTGATAGACAAAACCAATTTGAAATATAATATAAAAATAGAAATATTCTTCCCTAAGTATGACCAAGTAGAACAAATGGTCAATCATGAAGGAATGAATCTTTTTTATGAAAGCATTGAAAAACGTAAGAAATGCTGTAGCATTCGGAAATTACAGCCTTTAAGTCGAGCTTTTGAGACGTTGGATGCATGGATTTGCGGACTTAGAAGCGAACAATCCATAACACGTCAGGATTTGCAAATGATACAATGGGATGATATGAATAATATTTTAAAAATAAATCCTTTGATTCACTGGTCGGAAGAACAGCTTTGGAATTATATCAAAGAAAATCATGTTCCGTATAATAAATTACATGACAAGGGTTTTCCCAGCATTGGCTGTGAGCCTTGCACACGCGCTGTTGAATCCGGCGAAGATATTCGTGCGGGAAGATGGTGGTGGGAATCGCCCGAACATAAAGAATGTGGATTGCATAAACGATAATTTTAAATTAATAATGAATAATAAACGCAAAGCAATGAAAAAACAATTATTTACACTATGTGTAGCGTTATCAATATTGATAACATCAACAATGACAGCTGAGGCACAGCAAGCCGATACAATCCAAAATCAAAGACTGACAAAACTGGAAAATATTTTGTCAAAGCTTCCGAAAGTATCCGGAGTAATTAATTTTCGCTATCGCTTGGATGAAGATAGAAGTACATTTGATATTCGCAGGGCGAGACTGGATGTGAAAGGAGACATTAGCAAGATGTTTGATTACCGTGTACAGGTAGAGTTTGCATCAGGTCCCAGATTGCTTGATGCACAAATACGAGCGAAAATCAAGCCTTATTTCAATGTTCAGATAGGACAATTTAAAGTTCCTTTTTCGTTGGAGAATCCGTATTCCCCCACCGGTTTGGAATGTATTGACAATGCTATGGCAATCACAAAGCTGGTAGGATATAGCGACGTCTCGGGAATTAGTGCTAACGGACGCGACATCGGAGTGATGATCTACGGCGAAGTATTCAAAAAGGAAGGCTACAGTATTATTGATTATTCTATTGGCGTATTCAATGGTGCAGGAATTAACACAACGGATAACAATAAAAGTAAAGATGTAATTGCACGGGTAAATGTTAATCCGATAAAAACAGTTACATTGTCGGCGTCGGGTTATTTAGGAGAAGCTTATCTTAATGACAGTACCCGCCATGCAACGCGTGACCGGTTAGGATTCGGTATTCGTTATGATGACAAAAAATGGATGTTCAGAAGTGAATACCTTTATGGGATGACCCATAAAACAGAAAGCATGGGGGCTTATGCTGTGCTGGCATATACTTTCTTTAAGAAATTGCAGCCTGTTATTCGTTTTGATTATTTCCAGGAAGATATTTACAAGGCATCAACAGGAGAAATTGATTATATGGCAGGAGTCAATTACTGGTTTATCCCTCAAAAAGTGGGCTTGCAACTCAATTTCACCTATCGAACATTTAACGATACAAAGAGAAATACAGGAAATATCTGTATTATGGGAACAGCAGCATTTTAAAAATACATTAGACCTTTTCGGAAAATAGACCATCTTTTTTCTGGATTATCTCAACTAAAGTTTCGATGCTCTCACATGCTTCGCGTTCGGGTGCTTCACTGTGTTCGCAATGACGCTCTAAACAAACATATTACGTCCTGACGAGGCACGAAGTCATCCGGAACTACCCCTAAATCCCCTAAAGGGGACTTTTAGTTCAGTGGGTTATTGTTAGTATTTAACATGAGTTCGGGATCAACGGTAAATGAGTAAATAAGTAAATAAGAAGTTGGAAAGGTAAAATGGTAGAAGGATGAAATGTTTAATGATTATTTACTTATTTGGCTATAACGAAGTGAAGAACTAAATAATGCCTTCGTGTTACTTCGTGAAAATCCTTTGTGTGACTTTGTGAAACCATTTGTCTTACTTCTTCACCATTGTACCCTTGTACCATTTTACCACTCACTCAAGTCCCCTTTAGGGGATTTAGGGGCAAGAATAAGAATTGTAATGAAACCAACAAACGTAATCAGCAACAGTCAAGAACAAGTCCTTCAATACCGGATGGCTTCGTTCCTCGCCAGGACGTTCTTAGGTTTTGTCTGTGCGTCCTCTTATTTACTCATTTACTTATTTCCTTATTTACTATTGTCATCCCGAACTCACCTTATTTACATAAATGCTTCTCACTATTGAGAAAATTATTTACATTACTGCTTGAATATTTCTCACTATTAAGAAAGTTATTTACACTACTGATTTAATATTTCTCAATATTGAGAAAATATTCCGAACTATTACATGAAGTATTCTCAATATTGAGAAAGTACATTGCATTTCTTCATGAATATTTCTCGGTATTGAGAAAATATATTGCATTTCTTCATGAATATTTCTCGACATTGAGAAAATACTTTGCACTGCTGCATGAATATTTCTCGGTGTTGAGAAAGTATATTGCACTATTGTAAATATGTTTCTCAATGCCGAGAAAGCCATTTTTACCATTACATGTATGTTTCTTTTAACAAAAATATGCTTATGCAGTAATGTTTTTTGTGGTTTATTAAAATAGTAAATATTTTTTTAGTAATTTTGCATGTTCTTAAAGAAGTCATTTAATATACATTGATATTATTTGTGATAGTATTTTGTAAATTTATAGAAATTAAAAACAATAAGTAGAATAAAAGTAAATATGAAACAAGCACAACAATTTAGTTTTTTGACGTGTGAAACAAGTCGACGACTTTTTCAAATTCCAACAGGAGTAAAGAAATGGGCAGTGAGCCTCTTTGTTTTGGTCTTGTTTATGCATTTAGGCATACAGTCCGTGAATGCACAGAGTATAACTCTTTCGGAAATAACCTCTCCCGGGGAAATTGTCCCGATGGGAGATTCTGTTCTTTTTGAGGTGACGGTATTTTCAAGTGCCGCTATGAGTAATGCGGAATTGGAGGTTACCGTGCCTGCGGGTTTTGAGTTATTGACGACAACCCCTAATTTTAAACCGGGGTCACTTTCTCCAAATAAGCTGATAGGGCGTGTGATAATCCCCAATGTTCCTCAGACACAGTCTGTGCTAGTAAAGATTTATGCCAGAGCCTTGTGTGATGCACAAACCGCAACTCCGGTTTCACAGCGTATGGTAAAGTATGCATTTTATAGGGATGCAACTGCTCCGGCTTCTCTGGCTTCCCTTACTTCAGCAAACCGGCTGATAAATATTTTCGATCCTGTTTTTGGAGCGAGGTATCCGGCATCGAAGAGTATACAGTTGGGAGTACGCGAGAAGCGTGAATTTATGTATATACAGTCAAGGCAGTATTCCCATATTAACAGTTTTAAGGTAAATGTTGCCTGTAATTCTGCGGGCTTCCTCATAGACACGGTAGAAATAAGCCGGAACGGTTCCACGTGGACAAAGCTTCCTGCAAGCGCCCTTACTTCCTCGCCATCGGGCTATACATATATTATTACCAAAGATATGTTTGCCGCTTTGGGCGGATACACCGGAAATCACTTAAACTATGATGATACTATTCGTATACGCGAAACGGTCATGTTGCGTACATGTGGACAGGGAACAGTTGCATACAGTTTCAGCTATGGAGACGGCACTACTTTTTGTGCTCCACAAGCAGGAGAGGAAGTAGTTTATTCCGAGCCTCTTTATGAATATACGCCGGATATTAATATTGCTACCCCGGAAGTAAGTCCGACATCGCCTGATAATAACGGGTCTTTACATTTTGTTTTCAGTAATAATTCTGCTCAGGCGGAAGCTATCATGTATAATCTCTATGTAGATATATATAATGGAAATTATACCTATAAAAAAGCCTATGTGGTAAATGCAGCAGGTGTACCGGTACTTTATAATGGGGATACGGTTTTTTTAACTTGGAGAAGTAGCAGATATTTGGATTTTAGTCAGTTTAATAATTCTGCAATGGCATCATGGTATGCTTCTTTAGGGATGTCTTCTATGGATGGTGATGGAGTGTATGATGATTTGGAACAAGGCTCGTCTTTTTATTTTAAAGTGGAATATAACTATATAATTAATACAGGAGCTTGCCCGAATGAATTAAAAACTCATGCGACACGCCGTGGAGACCTGTACTATCAAACTTTCTGTAAAGATGGGTATCGTTCATATACTCGAAATTACAGCTCCGGAACCAATACATGGGTGGGTGGAGTTGCTTTTTCGTCTATAAGAGGTATTGATATTACGAATGTTAATTTATCGGCAGGAGACCAGACAAGATTAACTTTCAGTAATTATTATGGTGGTAATGGTACAATTCCCGGTGTAAGTGGCACAAACCTTATAGCACTTGCTACAACCGGAACAGCTGCAACCGGAAATGTGCCAACGAGTGATTTTTGGACAATCATTGAACTTCCTGTTGGCTTGGCTTTTGATGCAACACAAACAAATCCCTTAAGAATAGGAAGCAATACTAATATACCTACGACAAGTTATACGGTGAGTCCGGATGGAAGAACTATTAAAATCAAATGGACTGCCAATTGGAATGCAAGTAATTATCCCGTTTCCATTGCTCTAAAGGCAACGGGAACTACGGATACGGAGAAGAAAATAAATATATCTCATGAATATGATTATGGTAAAACCGGGACAATTCAAAAATTTGGTTGTTCAAGTACAAGCTTGGGATATGTTCAGATTGGTACATGTGAAGGATTGGGCTTGCAGGATTTTGAAGTAGAAAGGACTGTATTTGGATATACGGATACTACCAAGGCAACACGAGTAACAGATGTTGCAACGGCAAAAGGCTTAGGTTATAATACAAAAGTAGCCGGTCCTTATGATAATGTTACCTTAAGGGCAACAGCGGAGGCAGGGACATTGATTCCGGTAGGAGGAGCAAACAGGATTGATTTTGAAATTTCGTATGAAAATCCGGCAAATGCTAATCGTGCATTTGATTTAAATCCTGACAGCGCTACAAATGCTATACGTATTTGGCATGATGCAAGTGCAACATGGTATGTCGTTCCGGCAAGTAATGTTACATTATCAAAAGTAGGAACAAAACACAAGATAACGGCAGACCTTTCTCCTGCATTGGCAACAGGTTTAACCAGCCTTGCAACTGGTGATAAATTAACGATAGAAGTATATACACGTGTAAATACGAATATTTCAACGGCAGTTTCCACAGCGGATGTTAACATAGAAGTTGGAATAACTCCTGTATTTGGAGGCATTGCTATTCCTTGTTATAATCTGATGGATGTAATGACCCTCTTTAACTATAATTGGGCAAATAAAACAACCTCTTCAGGAGGAACTTCAGGATATACAGTCCCTGGAAACTGGAATCAGAATACGACAACGAATCTTCCGGCTATGGACTTGGGTATTAACTGGTCATACGGAGGAACAAATCCGTTTACAGGAGGAGAATACCGCCCTAATGGAGATAATTTCTCTAATGTAACCACAGAATATCCATACCTGATGCATGTTCATCTCGCAAGATCAACAGTACCAGGGAAGCTTCTGGGTAATATGAGTGCTGGAACGTTGGATACTATTACGGATTATATAGTAACCTACTCGGCAGGGAAGACCTACGTGACGTTTTTAACAACCCAAGATGCGATGACTACAGCTTCATCTACAGGTATTGGTTATAATTTACAGCAAGACGTTGTAAATTATAATAATCCGGCTGCAACAATGAACGCAAGAATATCATACTCCTATGATATGTACCCAACATCTGCAGCACCGCAAAGATACACAGCAACATCTTTGCAAGCAAGTAATCAGTCAAATGGAGGCTCTCGGTATTGGCCCTATACTTATGTTATATCGCCCTTATCGAAGAATGTTTCTCCAATGGGTTCTCGTGTGGAATGGACTTTGCGTATTACCAATCAAAGTAATTTTATAGCAACGGATGCAACCTTGCCCAATTCGTGGCTTGCGGTGGAATGTCCTGCAGGAGTTCTACCTGTGGAGTTGCGTAATGCGAGTGACAATTCACCAATACCGGCAAGTTTTGTAGAATATGCTCCCAATAAATACTGGATAAAAATAGGCACGGTAACAGCCAATCCTACCAAGGATTATATCCTGTCCTGTACGTATGCTATTTGTACAGGTACACCTGAGTTAACCGTAAAATACGGTATGAGTAAGGTAGCTTATCCTGAAGATCCGGCTAATGGCTATGCTCAGGCACCGTATAATTCTCCCGGCGTATTAGCGGGAGTAGCAAGTACGCAGATTTCATATACACCCCCGACGGTAAAATTCAGTGGTAATTTGGTACATCATCCGAACAGGGACAACAACACGAATCAATTCTGTGACACTATCAGTTTTTTAGGTACGTTTACCAATGCGTTAGAATCCACGGTATCGGGCTTAACGCTGGAGATAGACTTACCTTCCGGTTTCAGGTATTATCAGCAGGTGAAGCCTCGTGCGAAGTTTGGCAATGCTCCATGGTCGGAGGTAGAGAGTGTTATTTCTTCAGGTAATCATCTAACGATTCTCTTAAGTTCGACTCAGGAGTTAACGGCGTATGGCACTCCGGGTTCGGTAGCGCAGGTAGACTTCACGTTGCGAGTAGAGTGCGGTTTGGAGAACGGTATCCAGTTAGCGACGAGTTTTATTGGTCACAGTGGTTGCGGAGCAGAGACACGTGATGCGATTTCGACGATGCGTCAGATTCGTATTTTTGGCTTGGAGCCTCCTCCTGATTACTGGATTAATGATTTGTACTTGACGCAGACGGACTTTGTAGGTGGTAGTGATTCTTCGGGTATGATGACCTTGATGGGCGAGTATCAGTTGACACAGCCTGCTGCAACAGAAGTGTATGCAATTATAGATCTTCCAAAGAATGTACAGTATGTAAGGAGCAACGGTATGAGCTTGCAGTTTACACAGACAGGCACCCGTTTAATAGCGCCCCTTCCGTCGAATGCACAGCAGGATGATACCTATCCGTTTAATTTGACGTTAATGCCGACGAATCCTGAGCAATGGAGCATGGACAGTACGTATATTTATGTTCGTACGGGTAAGCTGAACACCCTGACATGCGATGGCATTCAGTGTCAGCTGATGGAGTTGGGAGAACGGTATGACTCAGTTACTGTTTCTATGATTAAGCTGGAGGTAGAGTTCAGCGAGGAGATCACAGCTGTAAGCCGTTATAATGATGGCAGTTCGGAGCGAGTAACGATAAGCGGCTGGTTAAAGAATGTAGGCGAAGTGGATGCAGCCCGTTTGGCTATGGAGCTGTATTATTTTGACGGTATAGATTATATGCCGGTGAGTAATGTTATCAATGGCTTGGCTATTAACAGCATTCCTGTAGGCGACAGTGTTGCTTTTACTATTAATACGAATGTCCTGTATACGGAGAATGTGTGTAATATGGTGTTGATGTTAAGGCGGGCGAGCGTAGCCCCGAATTCGATGAACCCCTATTTGGCGTATTCTTCCGAGTTGGTGGTTCCGGTTCCTTCGTATAAGCTGTCGGCGGTGGTGGATCCTATTTGCCAGATGGACGGCAATACGGTAATCGGGGAGTTACCGATTACGGACTACAGTTATGTGTGGGAGCCGTCGGATTATTTAAGCCGTAACAATACGGCTCGTCCGTATTTCAATTATGATTACGAAAACCACCCCATCGCCAATGATACGGTATTGAAGTATGCGATCAGCATTATTCGTCCGAATCAGTGTGTGAGTGTAGATACGTTGGAGGTTCCGATCAAGGGTATTCCGTATGTACAGGATTTTGAAGATATGACCTTATGCAGTGGCGAGGCTTTATATATAGAGTTCAAGGATACGACCAACAGTCTTGGCAACACTACTTTCAGTTGGGTAGTAGAGAATGGTCCGAGCGTTGGCTTATCGGCAAGCGGAACCAGGTCCATTATAGATGTTGCCTCGGTACGGAACAACACCACCCAGCCCATCATTTTGCAGGTGCGTGTAACGCCTAAGAAGAACAATTGTGAAGGGGTTACCAAAAGCTTTTTCATTACGGTGAATCCGGCGGTGAGGATTAATTATATAGTAGACCAGACTTACTGTAATGGCTCTCAGGTGTCTTCTCAGGTTTTGTCTGGTAATCTGTCGAGTTCGTTGTATCGCTGGGAACATATAGGCGGTACTACTATTCCGGGTTTAACGAGCGGGGTGAATGTGATCCCGAGTTTCCTTGCTACCAATGCGACCACATCCCCGATAACGGGCAATTTCCACGCATTTGCAGAATATGACAATGCGGATAAGAAGTGTTATAGCGACACGATAAACTTTTCAATCAAAATAGAACCGACTCCTACGGTCAACACGGTTGGCGATCGTCATATCTGTAATGGAGGCGACCTTACGATTAACTTCACCGGCGTATCGACGGAAGCCTATTACTGGCAGAAGGTAAGCGGGAGCAATATTCCGGGCTTGGCAAGCAATGGTCAGGGCAACATTTCGTTGACGGGTATTGCCAACACGACTACCAGTCCTATCAGTGCCGTGTACAAGGTAACACCGGCACGTGCTTCGGGAACCTGTTTGGGTATAGAGGATAATTTTACTATTACGATTTATCCTACGCCTGCGCTGACAAGCACAAAAACTCCGATGGCTATTTGTTCGGGAGAGACATTTAATTATACAGCTACCAGTGCGACGCGGGATTTGATATACAGCTGGACGAGATTAGCTAATACGGGCTTGTCGAATGCAGCGGGCTTGGGCGCGTCAGCCGTTATCAGTGAGAGTCTGCACAATATTACGCAAAGTGCGATCACGGTACAGTATGAGTATAGGCTGTTGCAGGAGACCTACTGTCCGAAGCTTGACACGATCAGTGTGGTAGTAAATCCTGTTCCTGACTTTGTGATCCTTAATGCTCACAATACTATTTGTTCTGGTGCTTCGTCGAGTGTAGACTTAAATTATGTAACGAATAATACTGTCGCCAATCTTGAGTATTCGATTAGCTATTCCGATATAGCGAAGGCTAATGGCTTTGTGGATGTAGTTTATACCTCCTTACCTGTAGGAGGCAGTATTTCTGCGATTTTACCGTCTAATACACCGGCAGGCGTTTACACGGGCTTAATGACGGTTCGTTTTGGCGGTGCTCCTGAGTGTATAAAGACGATAGAGTTTACTATCACCGTGAACCCTGTACCGGATTTAACCAACGAGAAGAACTACACGATTTGCAGTGGCGAGGAGTTGAATGTGTTGTTGACCTCCAGTGAAGGTAGCAGTTCTTTCAGCTGGACACGTGCTGTCAACAGTTCTATCAACAACAATGCGTCCAAGTCGGGCAATGGATCTACGTTAAAAGAGGTATTGACCTCTTCTTCTTCCACGGCAGTGACGGTCAAATATGCCGTAACGATCCGTTCGGGCAGTTGCAGCAGTGTGGATACGGTCACTGTGACAGTGAATCCGAAACCTGTCCTGAGCAATATACCTTCCACTGCCACTATTTGCAGTGGAAACACTTACACTTATAACACCCCTTCTTCCAATGTATCGGGAGCAGTGATCAGCTGGGAGCGCTTGGATGCTTCGGGCATTGATGAGCCGGGTACTACGGGTACTGGCAGTATCAACGAAGTGCTGACCAACAACACGACATCGGCGGTTTTGGTGACCTACGAGTTCACGTTACAGGCAAATGGCTGTGAGAACAGGGAAGTGGTACGTATCACGGTTCATCCGGAGCCTGTGTTGACCAGCACCTTGTTTCCGGCAGCGATTTGCAGCGGCAGCACCTTTAACTATACTGCCCGCACAGCTACTCGTAATGTAATCTTTAGCTGGACACGTCAGACTTTACCGTCCGGAGTGACGGGCAGCGGCTCCGGCACAGGCAGTGATGCCAGAATCAGTGATGTTTTGGCCAATACGACAGCAGACCCTGTGGCGGTACGCTATGATGTAGTGATGACTATCAATGGCTGTTCTAACATCGAGACGGTGGAAGTGATCGTGAACCCTGTACCCAAATTGAGCAGTCTGTTGGATGCAGGCGAGCAGTGCAGTGGAGAATACTTTGTGTATGATATTCAATCGGCGACACAAGGGGCATCCTTTAGCTGGCGTCGGCAGAACAATGTGAATGTGAATGAGGCAGTGACCAATAGCGGCAGTTCGTTGATCAGTGAGCGTTTAAGCTTAAAGGATGGTGTAACGAGTACGGTAACGGTAAAATATATGATTACTACGGAAGCGAATGGTTGTAAGAACACGGGCGAAGAGTTGGAGGTAGACATCCATCCTCTACCGACTTTATCCGTAGACAAGACCACGGTGAATATGGCTTCCGGTACAGCGGCTACAGTTACAGCGACCACCAATGGTACGGTAGTGAGCTGGAGCAGCAGCAATACTAATGTGGTGACGGTATCAGCAGGCAATACGGTAGCTACCTTAACGGCAGTATCATCAGGAACAGCTTATGTTACATTGAAAGTAAATAATGCCAATGGCTGTACTAACGAAGTGAGTATTTATGTAAATGTGGGAGCAGCTAATACGGCGGCTTTGTCTTTGGCATTGGGTTATCCTGCTCAGATCTGTAATGGAGAGAGCACTGATTTGAGCTTGGACATCAGTGGCGGAGAGGTACCTTTTACCTTAAAGTATTCGACCACAATTGGTGGAGTTTTACAAGACACTACGACGGTAAGCAATCTTCAGAATACGAGCAGAATTACGGTAAATCCTGTTAATTCAGGTCATACGGTAACGGAAGCAGTATACAGCATAGTATCGGTAACGGATAATGCGGGTCATACGATTTCCCACTTACCCACGACGGTCACGGTACAGGTCAATCCGACTCCTGCAATAAGCACAACGTTTTCTACTATTACCAAATGTGAGAATGAGATGGTGAGTATTCCTGTTTTCAGTTCAAATGTAGCCAATGCGAGCTATGAGTGGACTAACAGCAATCCGTCCATTAATTTGAGCATGAGTGGTACGGGTAATATTCCGATGTTCCAGGTAAGGAATGGTCAGGGAGTACCTATTACGGCTACTATCAATGTCCGGGCTTTAGTGAGGAGTGGCAATGCGCTTTGTTATGGTCCGGCAGAAGATTTTGATATTATTGTCAATCCTCAGCCGACGTTTTCTGTTGTTCATCCTGCCCCGATATGTGAGGGAGAGAGCTATGTGTTTAGTCAGGGTACTAATACGGTAGGGGTAGTTCCATCAAACAGTACGGTTACTTTCTACAGTGACATTAGCTGTACTATTTCGGTAACGACTGTAAGCCCGTCTCAGACTACGACTTACTATGCGAAGGCAACCTCTGCGGCTCCGGCTGGCTGTGCCAGTGAGGTGGCGGAGGTTATCTTAACGGTGAATCCGAAACCTGTCTTAAACAGTCTGACGTCGAGTTCGGTTTGTAGTGGGGAGCGTTTTGAGTATATTGCGACAACAGCTCTGACGGGAGGAGTATCTTATTCCTGGTCTCGTGCAGCAGTAACAGGCATCAGCAATGCGGCCGGCAGCGGCAATGGTGCTACGATAAGGGAGACGCTTATCAATGAGGGGTCAACAGCGATAGATGTAATCTATAAGATTACGATGACGGCTAATGGTTGTACTAATACGGAAGATGTGGTTGTCACGGTGAATCCGAAACCTGTCTTAACCACCACGCAAACGCCGCCGGGTATTTGCAGTGGAGCAACCTTTACGTATCCACCGAGCTTTAATATAAATCCTCTGGGCAGTTACAACTGGAGCCGTTCCGACATTAACGGCATTGAGGAGCCTGCCAGCGGTGCGGACAATGTAGAGATAAGCGAGACCTTAACCAACATTGGTTACAATCCGATCACAGTTCGTTATTCTATTACGATGGAGAGCAGCCAGGGCTGTATCAATACGCAGGAAGTGCGGGTAGAAGTATCACCTGCTCCGGCGTTGAGCAGCACTTTGTATCCGAATGCGATTTGCAGCGGCAGTACGTTCAGTTATTCGGCAAGAAGCCGTACGTCGGGCGTAGTGTTTAGCTGGGAGAGATTGCCCAATGCGAATATAGCGGAGCCTGAGCCAGCGACAAGTCAGCCCGGCAATCAGATTGTGGAGGTGTTGACTAATAACACGACATCAGCAGTGGATGTGGAATACAGGATTACGATGAAGCTACCCAACAATTGTTCGACCAGTGAAGTAGTGGTATTGACGGTAAATCCGTCGCCTACGGTATCCTCTGTTTTGACGACCGATACGATTTGCAGCGGGGATTACTTTACCTATCAGATAGAGTCGGGCACTTCCGGGGGAAGCTACATTTGGAAGCGAGCGAAGGTGGCAGGTATTTCACAGCAGCAGGGCTTTGGAACGATACCATATATTAGTGAGATGCTGACCAATACGACTGCTATTCCTGTAGAGGTGAGTTATGAAATATCGGTAGAGGCTAATGGATGTATGACAACGGGTATTATGAAGAAGGTTGTGGTAAATCCATCACCTGTGGTCACGATTACTGAATCCAGTCCGATGCTGATGAATGTGGGCGGCACCCATACGTTGAGTCCTAATACGACAGCCAGCGTGATTGCTTGGGAATCCAGCAACAGCAATGTGGTCACGGTGAATAATTCAGGCTTAATAGAGGCGAAGTCTCAGGGGACGGCAGTTGTCACGGTGACGGTAGAGAATGCTCAAGGCTGTATCAGCCAGGCGAGTATTATTGTCAATGTAGGAGCAGCACCGACGGCGATCCTGTCTTTGGTGTCAGGGGCTTCTTCAGAGGTTTGTAATGGAAGCAGTACTATTTTGGAAGTGACTATCACGGGCGGTACGGCACCTTATACGATTATTTATACAGACGATGTTACTCTTGACACTGATACGGTCACTGCTTATGCATCTCCTTACCGGATTACGGTGACCCCTCCGGCAAACACAGGTGATGTAGCGGCGGATGTTACCTATACTTTAAATTCTGTAACGTATGGTCCATCGAAGACTTCGATCACTCCGTCTGGCAGTGCAGTGATCACGGTGAATCCGACCGCTACTATTACGACGACCTTAAATAACATCACAGTCTGTGAGGGAGACATTCTTCTGATGGTAAGCTTCACTTCGAATATAGATGCGGCCAGGGTAAGTTATTCGTGGACGAATGATAATCCGAACGTTGGCTTATCAATGAGCGGACAATATTTGATTCCGTCGTTCCAGGCGGAGAACAGGGTAGGCGCACCTACGGATGCTAATATTACGATTATACCGACTTATACGGGTATTGAGAGTTGTGCGGGCACACCGTCCGGCTATAAGATCACAGTGAATCCGAAGCCGACCTTTATGGTAGTGAATCCTCCTGCGATTTGCGAAGGGGAAAGCTATATGTTCTCGTCCAATGATGTTATAGGCGTACTTCCTGCGGGTAGCATTATCAAGTTCTATACAGAGCGTACGTGTGTGAATGAGATCACAACGGCAGTAGAACCTTTGGTTACGACGACCTATTATGTACGATTGACATCAGACCCTGAGGGCTGCCACAGTGATGTGCAGGAGATTACCCTGACGGTGAATCCGCTGCCGGTGTTAAGCAGTCAGAAATCTGTAGATATATGCAGTGGGGAAGAGCTTGTGTATACGGCCACCACTGCCTTGAGCGGCGTATCGTATGTATGGGAAAGAGCGGCCGTGGCGGGGATCTCCAATCCTGCCAGAAGCGGTGTAAATGGATCCAACATACGTGAAACGCTATTGGATACGACGGCAACGGCGATCGAGGTAACTTACAGGATCACGATGACTGTGAATGGTTGTTCTGCCACCGACAGTGTGAAGGTGACGGTCAATCCGAAGCCAGAGTTGAACAACATTCCTACGGCCACCGACAGGCTTATTTGCAGTGGCGGAAGTTTTGTATACACTCCGAACACCAATGTTGCAGGCACTTCCATTCGCTGGGAGCGTATGTCAGTGAACGGCATAGCGGAGGGTTCTTCCACGGGGACTGATATTGAGATTAATGAAATATTGACTAATACGACGGCTAATCCTGTGGTAGTGACGTATGAATTTACGTTACAGGCGGGAGATTGTCCGAATGTTCAAACGGTTCAGGTGACGGTAAATCCGGCTCCTGAATTAAGCAGTGCGCTGTATCTGGATGCTATTTGCAGTGGCAATACGATCAATTACCGGGCCCGTACGCAGAGCAAGAATGTAAGCTTTAGCTGGGAGCGGATGGCCAATCTTGCCATTTCACAGCCATCCGGTAGTGTTACACAGGGTGCAGCGATCAATGAAATATTAACCAACCTTATTGAGTATCCGACAACGGTGTACTATGCAGTTAAGATGAGTGTGGACGGTTCTTCCTGTTTTACGACAGACACGTTAGAAATCGTGGTCAATCCGATTCCTGCTTTATCAAGCACGACCACTATACCGATCTGTAGTGACGGGGCTTTTGTCCATTTGCTTGAAAGCAATACGGAGGGAGCGGAGTTTATCTGGATCCGTCAGGCCAACTCCTCTATTGTGGAGCCTGCCTCCACGGGTAATACCTCTATGATTAGTGAGGTGTTGACCTTGCGTGGTAGTACTGCGGATACTGTAGACTATACGGTTCTCACGTCAGCGAATGGCTGCAGGAATAACGGCGAAACGCTTTCTGTAGTGGTGAATCCTTTACCGGTGGTTTATATGGTATCTCCGACTCCTGTGAACCTGGCGGCCAATGCGAGCAAGCTGGTGGAAGCCTCTACCACGGGAACCGTGGTAAGCTGGTCAAGCAGTAATGTGAGCATTGTAACGGTGACGGCACAAACGCCGGATACGACAGCCTTGCTGGAGGCGAAAGCCGAAGGTATCGCCCATATCACCCTTGAGGTGGAGAGTGCGAACGGATGTCGCAATATGATTAGCTTTACCGTAAATGTGGATGCGGAAAATCTTGCCACGATGAGTTTGGCATCAGGGGCTGCTGCACAGATCTGTAATGGAGACAATACGACCTTACAGGTGGATATTACCGGAGGGAAGGCGCCGTTTACGGTAAAGTATGAGCAAAACGGAGTACTTCAAACCAAGACAGTAAGCTCTTCCAACGGAAGGTTCCAGGTAACTCCTCCTGTAAACACAACAGATACGGTTCAAACGGTTACCTATACACTGGCATCAGTAGAAGATGCAGATGGACAGCCCATCACTGTGATTTCAAGCATCGTAAATATAGAAGTCAACCCGACGGCTAAAATTACCAATGCAACGTCACTTTCTACACAGGTATGTGAAGGAGCTATTGTAAGCACGCCTAAATTTACCTCGAATGTAACTAATGCCAACCGGGTAAGTTACATTTGGTTCAATGACAATCCGGGCATTGGGCTGGCGGTAAGCGGCAGCGGGCATGTGCCTACTTTCCGTGCCACCAACGGCAACGGCTCGCCCATCACGGCGAACATCACGGCTGTAGCCACTTACAATGGCCTTGTAAGCTGTCAGGATCTGGCGCAGGAGATCACCTTTACCATTGTGGTGGATCCCAAGCCTGACTTTGTGGTCATTAATCCTGAGGCTATCTGTGCGGGGACTGCTTTTGATTTGAATGCAAGATCGGGAGAGATCATCCATGATACTACTCCGGGCAATGTGACGATAGAATTCTTTTCATCCAGGTCCTGTTCTCCGGTATCCAAGATCACTTCTGCGGTAACGCCGGATCAGACGACCATTTATTATGCTCGCCTGACCTCGGATGAGGGTTGTGTAAGCGATGTAAAAGAGGTGACGGTAGCAGTAAATCCTGTTCCGGTAGCAGATGATATAGATGATCAGACACTGTGTAACAACAGTGCTGTCAACATACAGTTAACCGGTGGTTTACAGGGAACCATCTATGAGTGGGTACGGGTAGACAGTGAAACTGATATTACAGGACTTGCAAGTTCGGGAACTAATGTTGTGTACTCGCACAGACTGACTAATGGGTCAGATAATCCCAAAACAGCCACCATTGCGATTATACCCAAGTATAGCAATAACGGCATCACCTGTATAGGAGATACTGTATACTTTGATATTACGGTCAATCCGACCCTGTTATTGAATGTGCCTTTACTGGCGGGTGGAATATGCAGTGGAGCACCTATTGCTTATGATTTAGAATCCAATACAAACGGTCTTGTATATACATGGGAACGTATAGATAACGACAATATAGCAGAAAGTCCGATCATGGCGGTATCCGACCAAATAAATGAAACCCTGACTAATCTGTCTCAAAAGACGGTCAATGTACGTTATGCCGTTACGATGGAGTTGGATGGATGTTCAAA
This sequence comes from Bacteroides sp. UBA939, assembly GCF_002293435.1. Classification (GTDB taxonomy): domain Bacteria; phylum Bacteroidota; class Bacteroidia; order Bacteroidales; family Bacteroidaceae; genus Bacteroides. Next base: position 22,741 of record NZ_DBDF01000189.1, read on the forward strand.
CATGCAGTATGTAACCGTTCCGATTTATCCGATACCGGAATTGACCTCTAATCTACATGTGGGTCAGATTTGTAGTGGAGATGGCTTTGTGTACCAGGGTACCAGTGCTGTAACCGGTACTGAGATTAGCTGGGTGCGCCAGGCGAATACCAATATTCTGGAGACGGAGGACCCACTCTTCCAGAACATGCCGATCAGCGAGATATTGACCAACAAAACTGCTTTACCGATTACTGTGAAATATACCGTTAAATTGCTGGCCAATGGCTGCGAAAACATTCAGGAAGTGGAATTGGTGGTAGGACCTACTCTCTCACTGACCAGTGAGGATAGTTTGGGTATTTTCTGTAGTGGCGAGGCTATCGTCTATGAGGCGGAGAGCCCTTCTACCAACATCCATTTCAGTTGGATTAGAACATTCAATGCCGATATAGATCCGCCTCAGGCTTCAGGTAACAGCGCCAACATCAATGAAATTTTATATAACACATCCAATACAAGGCAGCCTATTGAGTATATAATTCGGATGCAGACCAATATAGGATGCCAAGTAGAACATACAGTAAGAGCCGAGATATGTGCTGTTCCTGAGATCAGTGTGAGTGAATCGGAGGTACTCATTGCTGCAGGAGCTACCCGCATATTGGATATCCAGGATAATATGCCTGCCAATGCCACTGTTTCCAGTAAGGATTTGACCATTGCCACAGTAAGCTTCAATGTTTCCACTCTGGAATTGACGGTAACTGCCCTGAAGCCTGGTATTACACAGATTGTGTACACGACCCACTGTGAGTATTATTGTGAAAATAGTTTGATTATTCCGGTAACGGTAACCAACGGACCGGTGGCTACATTAGAAATGCAAGGCGTATCAACGGTATGCAGTGAAGGTGTGACAGAAGTACAAATTACCGATATTCAATATGGCAAAGGACCATGGGAAGTAGAAATTAATTATAATGGAGGCAATGCAAGCAGTGCGGTTACCGTATCAATCAATAGCTTGATGGATCTTCCATACCCTGTTTCAGTAACTCTTCCGGAGAATGTAAGTAATACCTATGCGATCTATAATTATTCAGTAACTAAGGTAGTTGACAGTGAAGGTTCGGAAAGGACGAATCACATAGGTAAACCGGCAATCACTGTGATACCGGTGCCTAAAGCAGATGCTATGAGTAACCAGGAAATCTGTAACGGAAGCAAAAACAATATTGTTTATTTCAGTGGAGTAGCAACCAACTACAGATGGACTATAGATACAGCGATAGGCATAGACCTGATGGGTGAAGGCATTAAGCTGCCTTCATACGAATTAGAGCATAATAATAGCACTCCGGTAACGGCTACAGTAAGCGTTACTCCGGAATACACGATGAACTACGTAACCTGTGTAGGAATACCGGAACAGTTTACAATAACAGTCAATCCATTACCATCTATAAATGCGATAAACAATGTTGTAAGCTGCCATGAGTCTTCCATCAGTATCCCGCTTACCGGAACTAATGCAACGGAGTATATTTACACCGCGGCACCATTGGTAGGATTATCTTCATCAGGAACAATTAGCAGTGGTAACAGTTTGGATTTTACCGCAGATAATACTACAAGTGAAGTCATAACTGAAGAGATTACCATAACCCCTGTGTACCGTGGCTTGGCAAAAGAATGTTATGGAGAGCCTGTATCATTCAGAGTAACTGTAAATCCGAAGCCTACAGTAGTTTCGACAGCAGATATGGAATTCTGCACGGGGACGAAAGTAGATGCATACGAATTTACAGGCAGTACATCGGATGCTGCATATAGCTGGAAAAGAATCAGCGGTGATGTAATTACAGGATTACCTGATTCAGGAACAAAACGTTTGCCTGCATTTACAGCATATAACACAGGTAGCTCCACAATAGTGGCAGAATATGAAGTGTTAGCTGCAATAACTAATTTAGGTAATACTTGTGGAGATAAAAAAGATACATTCCAAATAACAATTTATCCGGAGCCGGTTGTTAACTATCTGACCGAAGATCATATTTATTGTTCAGGAGAGGCAACAAGAGAAATTGTATTTGGAGATGTAGCGATAACCACTTATGAGTGGAGACAAGTAGGAGGCTATAATATTGGTCTAAGTCCGAATTACGGAACAGATACCTTGCCTTCATTTGTAACAACCAATAGAAACAGCAGTATTCAAGCTGCTACATTTGAGGTTTATCCACGAATAAAAGGAACCGCATGTCTGGGTAGCCCAATTACATTTACAATAGAAGTGAAGCCGGAAGCAATATTAACCAGTCCAATAGATAATGGAAGCATTTGTTCCGGAACACAGTTTGTATACGAAGCAACTTCAACATCAGATAACAATGTCTATTATAAATGGGAACGTCCGGCAATAACAGGTGTTAACGAAGACGGAGCAAAACAAGGTCAGGGTCGCATAATAAGAGAGATATTAACCAATACTACAGATTCTTCAATCATAGTAGAGTATATCCTTAATTTGGAATATGATGGTTGCCAAAGTTATGATACTATTAACCTGACAGTTAATCCAACTCCGGCAATTCTGCTTGATTCGATGACTTATAATGCCTGTCCGTCGGATATAGATGCTGTATTGACTTACACAACGAGCAATCCAAGCTTGCCGATAGAATACATGCTTACCTTTGATTCAGAGGCAAGGAGAGCAGGTTTTGATAATATGGTAAGCTATGCAACATTACAACCCGGAGAGATTTTTGTTCCCATGCCGAGAGAAATTGCCACAGGCAGATATAATGGGACTATAACAATACGCAGTTATGGTTGCTCAGGCGAAAATGCTTATCCATTTACAATAAATGTGATGAAGCAAACGGAAATAATAAGCCATCCTGTAAAAGAAGTAATCTCTTGCGACGGGGGTGTTGATTTATATTTGGAAGTTATTGCAACCGGAGAAAATTTAATATACCAATGGTATAAAGATAGTGTTGCCATTGCCGGAGCTACATCGTCCGTATATGAAAAACAAAATGCAGATAGGTCAGATTATGGTATTTACTACGTTGTGGTAACAGGAATATGCGGAGAAGAACAAAGTGAATCTACAAAAGTTATAGCTAATCCTGCATACATACAACGGAAATGGGATGAAGTTCTTTTTATCTCAAATGTAGATACCAATGGAGTCAACTTACAGTTTGTAAGCTACCAATGGTATCGTGTAATGCCAACAGGTAAAACGGTGGCAATTGGAGTAAGATCCAATAAGCAGTATTACGAAGTAATTGATAAAACCACGGAATCTACTTACATGGTAAAAGTTTTCTATGCCGACGGTACGTCAATTATGAGTTGTCCGTTTACCTATGCTCCTCTGCAAAAAACTACATTTAAACTCTATCCTAACCCTGTATTGTCTAATGAAATTCTCAATATTTCAATGGACGAAAATGACTACTCGGGAGTAATTTCGATAGAAATATTTGATGCACTGGGAATTCAATTATACAAAGGTCAGATGGAAACAATGACAATGGAACTGCCAATGGACATGAAACCGGGTGCATACGTGATAAGGTTAACAGACCAAAATGGTGTAGTCAAAATAGGAAAGGTCATTGTCAAATAAATAAAGCCCAAGTGGAACGGAGCAATCCGTTCCACACAAGCTTAAAATGTGAAAGAAAATGTATAACAGATAAATAGTAAAAGTCATGAGAAAAAAAATCAGTTTGACAATAATAGCCCTGATGCTAATAATAACTATACATGCTCAGGAAAAAGGATTGTATATAACAGGAGCAGGACATCTGGGCGGAACAAGCTTAGGATATAAAGTGGATGATACATGGAGCAAGTTTGGCTTAGGCTACGGCGGAACAATAGGAATACAATACTTTTTCAATTACAATTGGGGGATAGCAGGAGGCGTGGGACTCTCATGCTACAAAAGCTCTGCAAAATACAACGGTGAATTTACCTATGAAGGTCTATACGATTTGGACGGCTTGGTAACAGGAGATCCAATGGGTGAGTACTATAACTTACAATTAGGACTGGGAAACTGGAAAGAAACACAAAAAGCCTATTTTCTGGAAATTCCGATAATGGCGATGTACCAAAAGAAATGGGGCTTAAAACAAAGTGTCGGAATGTACTTCGGCTTAGGAGTAAAACTCCAATTACCAATCATAAGCCAAGAATACGAAGTCAATAAAGGAAGCGAACTAAGCGTTTCAGGCTATTACCCTCAATCTGATCTTACAATAGATGACCTTCCCGCCAGAGGATTTGGAAAAACCATAGAAAGCGGATATAAAGGCGATATGGATTTAAAATTAGGATTAGCAGGTACCGCTGAATTAGGTCTATTATTCCGTTTGTCATCAAGAGTAGACTTAACCTTGGGAGCTTATGTTGATTATGGCTTTTTGAATATGAAAAAAGGAAATAAAACAGAACAAGAATATCTGATAGGTCCCAACGAAGGAGCTAATACTATTCACCCCGCATCCTATGTAGGAGATAATCTTCAATATAACGGATATGTAAACTCTTCTATCGTAGATAGGGTAAATCCCTTGTCTATAGGTGGAAAATTAGGAATAAGAGTGAAATTGGGTAAGATAGAAGACAGGCGAAAAGCAATGAGCGAAGAAGCAGAACAACAAGTACTAATCGCGCAAGATCAACAAAAGAAGCAGGATACGATGTTCCAGTCGTTGAAACGGATAGAAAATTTGTTGGATAGACTGGTGAACAAAGATGAAATGGATAAGCTGATAACTTATTTAGATGCTCAGAAAGAAAAAGAACAGGAAAAAAGCAAAGAACAGGAAGGTCGTCCGACTGCAGACGAAAAGCGGTCGCTGAAAGAACATGTATTTTTTGACTTGAACAGTTCCAAGCTCCGTCCGGCAAGCAAAGAAGTGCTGGATAGAAAAGTATCGTTATTAACCCGCTATCCTGAAGCTAAAATAAGAGTATTGGGTAATACTTGTAATAGAGGTTCGGAACGTATTAATATACCATTAGGGCTGAAACGGGCAGAAGAAGTGAAAAAATACTTGATAGCAAATGGTATAGAAGCTAGTCGGATAATAGCCATCAGTCAATCCGATTATAATCCAATGCTGCCTAATTCTAATGAGGAAAACAGAGCATTTAATAGAAGAGTGGATTTTGAAGTGATATATGAATAAACATATCAGAATTTAGACTTCGGATGAAAAAGGAAAAGAGAAGGTCAAATCCTTCTCTTTTCCTTTTTATTATTTTTAACGTGAGGTCGGTCAAAAAGCTTAAACCAGTTTATCAATCAAATAAATAAATCCTGAACTCACTTTTCAAGAAGAAAGACTTATTGGAAAATGCAATTACCGCTGAGTATGATAAACCGCTTATTGTGATGTAAGGCTCTACCGGCGCAATACCTGCGCCAACGTTGGCGTAACATCTGCTCCAGTGTTGGCGCAAGTGTTGCGACAAAATACCAAACCTTCGAGGCGATAATAACGTGAGTTTGGGGTTTATTTATTTGCTATTATTGTTGTCCGGTAAAAGTCGTTTTACTGCAACAAGATTGTTCTCCCGCTAATTATAGGCGGTCTATTTTCGTTACTACAGATTCCAAGCCCCCCTTAATCAAAAAGCGATAGCATCGGCGGGTCAGCAGCTGAATTAATGTAGTCTTCCCAATCTTTTTCTGGATTTTCAAAGAAGCTTCGGAAGTCCACATAGTACATCAGCATGATCCTGATCATGGTTGCCAATGCGGAGAAACTCCAAGAACGCCTAATGACTCGTTGTAAGATCATCAGTAGC
>NZ_DBDF01000129.1 GCF_002293435.1 Bacteroides sp. UBA939
TCACTTATCACTAATCACTAATCACTGCTCCGCTCCGCTAAATTCTCATTTATCGTAAAAATAATTCATACGAAGTACTTACACTATGAATAATACAGGATATTTAGTTTATACTTTGACAGATACTGTAAGATAATGAAACATGAGTACTTATGTTTATTTGGAATTATGAATTTTGAATGGCTGCACAATCATGCTGCATAGCAATTCATAATTCATAATTCATAATTCAAAATTCAAAATTCATCGGTTGATGTTCAGTAGCTCATTTCCATTCTTCACCGGATTCCAGCCATCGTTTCCGGCAAGCACGGTGTCCATTTCATATCCCTTGAGGTTTTTCAACTGGTGGGAAAAGGAGACGCGCTTTTTGGGGTTTGCACCTTCGCCTGTACTTTGATATTCAGCGTAGTAGACGGTCTTTTCGGTTTCCTTCTTACCCCAGTTATTCCAACCGGCAGGGTCAATATGCTTACCCAGATTGCAACGGATAAAGACAGCCTGCGCAAACGGGCGCCAGGGGCGTGAGAGGTAAACCTTTTCTACTCCATCATCGGCAGTCAGGCGGCAGTCGTAGAAGACATAACCGTACTTCTGTCCTTCGTCCGTGGAAGGCGCCGTCACGTAGCCTCCTCTTTTACTGTGAATATGGCAACGGTTGAATACGGCGGTAGACCAACCGAAGATGAAATCCACCGTACCTTCAATGTAACAGTCCTCATAATATTGGCGGCATCCCTTGCCGTAGGTGTAGAGCGTATCCTGGAAACCGAGGAAACGGCAGTTCTTGAAATAAACGCGGTCGGCACTTACGAAGCAGGCAACAGCCTGTCCCACGGGGCCTGAAGAGTTCTCAAACGTGAGGTTCTCCGCGTAGAAGTCGGGTGCATAAATGTAGCAGGAGGATGAACCGGAAGTTCCTTTCTCTTCTCCGAAAAGATTTGCTTTCCTGGCATAATCGTCATACGAAAGCACAGCGCCTTCCTGGCCTATCAAAGAAACATTAATCTTGCTTTCCGGTACTACAATCTTCTCTTTGTACACGCCTTTACGCACCAATATCGTGGTACGGACATTCTTACGGAAATCGGGAACCGCATCAATGGCTTCCTGTACGGTAAGGAAGTCTCCGCTGCCATCTTTGGCGACTACCAAATCGTAATGACGCATATACTTTGCCAGTTCCGGCACTTCTTTAGCAATGGCGTCTATGGCGAGACCGGCTATTACGCGCCCGCCGTACACATTCAGGTGGGTATTATCCTCACGTCCCTTTGGCATAGCGGCAACCTGATTGGCAGGCACCCATACGAAGAGCTTCTTGGATTCTACCGGCCCCATGCCTTCTACAAGATTGTGCGTAATCTTGTTCAAATCAACAAAGGCTACTCCTAATTCTTTCGCCACGTTCCGCGGAGAGTCCAGATAAGCGCCGTGTGTATCAATCAGTTTATCTCCTTCGGCAGCAGTTGCCTGTCCCGAAGCTTCTCTCGTGGCATCCGGATTGACTTCTTTACGTATATCATCCTGACTGATGAATTGGTTTATATTGTCCTGACTAACGGGTTGGGTTGCCGCATTTCCATTGGCAGCACCGATGGCAGCACCATTGGTAGCACCATTGGCAGCACTGGTGGCAGTACCGAAATTGCGGCGTACGATGGAGTTGAACAGAACCGGAATACCTCCCTTGGCACGTGTTTCGATTACGAAGCGTTTCAGATTCGCGTCGAAAGTCGTTCCGGGATCGGTATGCCGCGTAGAGTCCGCTTTCTCGTCGTTGTGTCCGAACTGGATAAATACATAATCACCCTTTTTCACTTGGGGGATTACTTTGTCCCATCGTCCTTCATCAATAAAGCTTTTAGAACTTCGTCCGTTCATGGCATGATTATCCACACGTACTTCTTCCGAGAGATAACCGGGCAGCATTTGTCCCCATCCTCTTTCGGGATTCTCACCGGTCAGCGGCTTATTGGCCATAGTAGAATCTCCAATCATAAAGATGGTAATCACAGGTTTGTCAGCCCTGAAGGCTGAGAACAAGAAAAACAAACCTAACAGTAATGTTAACTTATGTTTCATGGTTCAATCAATATTAATATGTTGTTGTTTTCCGGTTACAATATTACTCGAAATCAATTAGAAATGCGAATCAGGAGTTAGAGGAATTAAAGGAGTTATCAGCCCTCAAGCGGGCTTAGGAGTTAAAGCCGATACTTCCTTAATGCTTAATTCTTAATTCTGTATATCAGTAACCAGACTATCGGCTTTAACTCCCATAACTACTGAGCGAAGCGATAACTACTTTAACTACTGATTCACATTCGAAATAAATTCAAAACAGGAAAATTTAAACAGACCCTTAAGTTTCCCTACTTTTTATTTGAGTACGTTTGTAACTCGTATTTTTTTATGTAAGTTTGCCAACACTAATAACCAACTAAAAAGAAAGTAATGAAAAAGACAAGAAGTAACACCTTCATTTCTGAAAAAGAAACCGCTTGGGAATCCGCAGGCGAAGGGGTAGTGCGTCAAATCATGGGTTACGACGGGCAGTTGATGCTTGTTAAAGTGAAATTTGAACAAGGTGCCGCCGGTGCCCCACATACTCACTATCATACACAAACCACTTATGTGGCAAGCGGTAAGTTCGAGTTCACCGTGAACGGTGAAACGCGAATTGTAGAAACCGGAGACGGAATTTACATCGAACCGGATGCAGAACACGGTTGCGTATGTCTCGAAGCGGGTATCCTGATTGACTGTTTCAGCCCCATGAGAGCTGATTTTCTAAAGCGCTGATTCGTTACTTTCCGGGTATCCAGTCGCTACACATTCTGAATACGTAGCTCAGATTTTCGTACTGGGCAGCTTCTTTCTTGGTTAATTGCTTCGACCACGTCACGCGGTTGGCGGTTGACGCACCCTCTCCCGTACTTCCATATTCGGCATAACGGGCTGTTTGTTCATTCTCCGTTTTACCCCAGTTGTGCCATCCCTCAGGGCGGATATGTTTTCCCATTTCGCAATTGATAAATACGGTTGCAGCATACGGACGCCAGGGACGTCCCAGATATACCTTGTCCACTCCCGGTTCGGCAGTCAGCTTGCAATTCTTGAAAACATAACCCACGGCGACATCCTCAGGGGTGGAAGCGGCAGTCACATAAGAGTTTGATTTGCTGCGGATTTCACAATTCTCGAACCATGCGGTAGAAGGGCCGAATATGAAATCGGTTGTACCTTCAATATAACAGTCCGTAAAGTAGAGGCGCGTACCGGCAACCCCTGTGTAGATGGTGTCCTGATTTCCCAACAAGCGGCAATGAATGAACACCAACCGGTCTCCCTCCGTATGAAGCGCTACCGCCTGTCCCATCCGGGCTGCATTGTTTTCTATCGTCAGGTTGCTGAAGGTAATGCTGTTTCCCTGCACCTTCACGGTATATGTACGGAAAGTGCCCATCTTGTTGATATTGGCGTGGTCGTCGTACGTTATAATCGTATTCTCTACACTTTCGCCGATGATATCAACATTCTGTAGCCAGGACGGAACAATTACCTTTTCCTTATAGACTCCGTTCTTTATCAGCACCGTTACTTTATAGTCCATAAAGGCGCGAATGCCTTCCATAGCTTCCGTCAGTGTGCGGTAATCTCCCGTACCGTCACGGGCCACTCTGATTGTGTCTTTCCACTGGTTCTGTGCCGATAGCGGCGTTGCTCCCGTCAGGAGGAGCACTATGCCGCATAAATAAGATGTCAGATGTTTCATGGTTTTATTTCTGATTTACGATTTCCTTTACTTGTTGCAGACGCTCATACTCCAGGCTTGCCATGATAAACGGACTTACTGCCTTGGGGTCATTACTGCGAATGAGTTCATTTATATAATAGGTGTAATCTCCCATGCGATAGTTACTGCCACCCAGTCCGGCAACGGCACAAGCTCTGGTAATAGTCACCACACCGTCTTTATCCACTTCAATAAAGTTGTCGAGAATTCCTTGGTATCCCTTAAGGGCAACTTTCAGATAGGATTTGTCAATGTATCCTTTACGCACAGCTTTGAACAGGGAATATACAAACATTGTGGAACAAGAAGATTCCAGATAATTTCCTTCTTCGCCGCTTTTATCCAGAACCTGGTACCACAAACCGGTTTTGGGGTCTTGTATGCGTTTCACCTGTGCGGCAATATTATTAAGAATCACCAGCATCGAGTCGCGTCCCGCCTCATGCTCCGGAATAAAGTCGAGCGCATCAACAAACGCCATTGAGTACCAGCCCATGGCACGTCCCCAACTATGTTGGGATTGCCCTGTGGTGGGGTCTGCCCAGCGTTCCTTGCGACTTACGTCACATGCGTGGCGGTACAGTCCGTTCTTCGGGTCATACGTATGGCGGGCTACCGTCAGGAACTGGCTCACTATATCGGCATAATCTCCTGCACGGTTATTGCGGAACGCATATTCGGCATAGAAGGGAGCTCCCATATAAAGACCATCCAGCCACATCTGGTTCGGGTAAATCTTTTTGTGCCAAAAGCCGCCGTCAGCATTACGCGGATGGGTATCGAGCTGGCTGCGCAGCAGGTCAATGGCTTTCTTATACTTTTCATCTTTCGTCTGCTCATAAATGCGGAACAGGAATTTGCCGGAGTTCAACCGGTCGATGTTGTATTCGTTCAGTGTATACGTCTCGATACTTCCGTCTTCGTGTATCATGGTGTCTGCATAAGCCAGTGCGTAGTCGAACATCTTTTGATTTCCATACGTGTCATATACATCCAGCACTGCCTGCAACTCCAAGCCGTGGCAATAATCCCATTTCAGCCTCTTCTGGAAATCAAGCTGCCATGATTCCGGGCAACGAATCATTTCCGACTCTGCCATACGCACCGACCATGATTGTTTATCACTTACTTTCTGAGCGGACAACTGTGTGGAACCAATCAAAGTTCCCATCACTAAAATCTTACAAAGCAATTTGTTCATCTTTCTATTCTTATTTTAATAGTTAACAGATTCATTTAAATAAGGAAACAAAGGTAGCGGTTACTAACTAATAGCTTGTGTACTTTTCGACTTAAAAGGTGTATTATTTATTTTGAGCCTTACGAATATATTTTCTCGTGTACGATAACGATGGTTTTCGTGTGCGGTAACACTTTTTGGACTATTTATTTGCGCTCAGGATGAAAAATACACTAAAATAGATAATATTTCTATGGATATACATCAAATATTGTGTATTTTTGGCCTCGAAATAAGAATTAATAATATTAAATCAACGTATCATGAGTACAATTCAAAATGCTATGGGAAAGATGACAAACTACAGGTGGACCATCTGTGCCATGCTATTTTTTGCTACAACGGTAAACTACCTTGACCGCCAGGTGCTGTCATTGACATGGGATGAATTCATCAAACCCGAATTCCACTGGGACGAATCACACTACGGTAAAATCACCGCTGTCTTTTCTTTCGTTTATGCACTTTGCATGTTGTTTGCTGGTCGTTTCATCGACTGGATGGGTTCCAAAAAAGGTTTCCTCTGGGCTATCGGCGTATGGTCGGTAGGTGCTTGTATTCACGCTCTTTGCGGTATTGTAACCCAAAATGTTGTAGGTTTGCACAGTGCAGCCGAGTTGATAGGCGCTACCGGCGACGTAGTGGTGGTTATTGCTACTGTTAGTATGTACTGTTTCCTGGCAGCCCGTTGTATCCTGGCACTTGGTGAAGCCGGAAACTTCCCCGCAGCTATCAAAGTTACCGCCGAGTATTTCCCCAAGAAAGACCGTGCGTATGCTACTTCTATCTTTAATGCCGGCGCTTCTATCGGCGCTCTGGTTGCCCCGTTGAGTATTCCTTTGCTTGCCAAAGCCTGGGGTTGGGAAATGGCTTTCATCGTAATTGGTGCGCTTGGCTTTATCTGGATGGGCTTCTGGGTATTTATGTACTCCAAACCTACTGAAAGCAAGCATGTGAACAAAGCCGAACTTGAATACATTGAACAGGACAAGCACGAAGAAGGTGCTGCTCCGGTTGTGGAAGAAAAAGATGAGAAGAAGATGCCTTTCTGGCAATGCTTCAGCTACAAACAGACGTGGGCTTTCGCTTTCGGTAAGTTTATGACCGACGGCGTATGGTGGTTCTTCTTGTTCTGGACTCCTTCTTATCTGAGCACACAGTTTGGTATCAAGACCACCGAAGGGTTGGGTATTGCGTTGATATTTACCCTGTATGCTATTACAATGCTTTCTATCTATGGAGGTAAATTACCGACTATTATTATTAATAAAACCGGGCTGAATCCATACGCAGCACGTATGCGTGCCATGTTGATTTTTGCATTCTTCCCGCTGGTAGTATTGCTGGCACAGCCATTGGGCACTATTTCTCCGTGGTTGCCGATTATCATGATTGGTATCGGTGGTGCAGCTCATCAATCATGGTCGGCTAACATCTTCTCTACAGTCGGTGATATGTTCCCCAAAGCTGCCATTGCAAGTATCACAGGTATCGGCGGTATGGCTGGTGGCGTAGGTTCTATGTTGCTTCAATACATTGCCGGTGAACTCTTCGTTCATGCCGGTGAAACTAACATGACTTTCATGGGTTTTGAAGGTAAACCCGCAGGATACTTCATCATCTTCTGCGTATGTGCAATAGCTTACCTGATTGGTTGGGTTGTGATGAAAGCCTTGGTTCCGAAGTATAAGCCTATCGTATTGGAATAATACTTCCTTGGTTTCGTTCTTTATTCTATTCAGGCAGCGAATGCCTCAAGCCTGAGTAAGTGTTTGGAGAATATCAGATTTATATATAAAAAGCAGAACAGCCAGAGGAAATATCCTTTGGCTGTTCTTTCTTAAAAGTATGTTTTTACTGCAAATTCAAACTGCTCAATCAACATCAAATCCGCTGACCCATCATTTTCGTGCCTTTTCAAGAAATAAAAGAGAGTCTCTTCTCGCGAAGTGACTCTCTTTTAATTTACTACCGTAAAATGAGAAACCTATACTAAATAGAACAGATACATAGGTTTCTAATCAACAACACGGACGCAAATAATATCCTTAAGGCGAAAAAAAGGGAAGTCTCACGACTTCCACAATTCGTCTAACCTTAAATCTAAATCTCTATGAAAAAAACGTGCTGCAAATATAGCTGTTTTATTCCATATATGTATTAATAAAAGATATAAAGACGCGGAAAATCTATAAGAAATGCTAAAATAGCCTCTTGGGGAACGTTTTTCTGTTAGAAATTAGTGTTTTGCAGGTACTTTTGAGGGGAGAAGGAGGTCTTAACTTGAATGATGCAGGCTTTAGCTTGTATTATCATACCGCAGGAGTAACTCCTGCTTATAGACTCCTGAAGCATGAATCATGCAGGTTAACTCCTAACGAAGTGATAACTCCTTTAACTACACTATGAATAATGCAGGCTAAAGATCGTGAGATGAAGAATTTGCGGAATATCTAAATGACAATGAATAATCGTTGTTTGTGTTCTTTATGATAGCATTATCCCGCTTTTCGTAACATGCCTTGATTTATAAATTCATCTTTTAGCGTACTTGATGAACGGACAAAGAATAATGATACAGTATTTATACGCATTATTGCATATTTACAAGCTGTTTATGCAAAAAGAACCTGTTACTTAGGGATGAAACACTAA
>NZ_DBDF01000051.1:0-5448 GCF_002293435.1 Bacteroides sp. UBA939
AAATTCTCATTTATCGTAAAAATAATTATTACGAAGTACTTACACTATGAATAATGTAGGCTAACTCCCGGGCGAAGCAACAACTCCGACCTTCAACTCCTGATTCGCATTCAACTCCTGATTCATCTTTAACTCCCGATTCATCTTTAACTCCCGATTCACTTTCAACTCCCGATTCGCATAATCATGAAACTCCCACGCATCATTTCCGCCGCAAATACTCAAACCCGAAACGGCAGCGCAGGCAATCTTTCTTATCACAATATTCCTTTTGAAGTTGCAGCAATGCCTGGGAATCGGCGGCTGTGAATACAGGCAACCCGGCACCGCTCCACAAACGGGTAACATGGTTATTCTCCGCTTTCAGTCCTTCAAGAAAACGGGTAGCGCGTTCGCACAAACTGTCGTTCGCCTTATGCAGACCGTAAGCATAAAGAAACGGTATCACGGTATTAATGACAATCAGATTTAAAGCCCCTTCACCTACCCGCTTCTCCTGTTGGGGCGAAGTTTTCCTGAAATTAAAGTGTTCCTCCCAATAAGGAGAAGTCGCAACGGTCAATATCTTTTTGATGGCTTCCAACGTTTCCGCTTCCATGATGCGCGAAAAGATGGATTGTTCCTTATGATAAAGATTAGCCAGTTGCGCCAACCGCACGTGAGGGAAATTCCCGGGACGCAACCGGAGAAAACGCCACCGCTCAACAGTCATCCGCTCCGTCAGTTGGAACTTATGCTGCAAGTACCGGAATTCATGTTGAAGTTTCCGCAAGTAATCATCCGCATCCGGCAAGTCTTCGTCCAGCAGTCCCGCCTGCCCGAAGAAGAAAGCCTCTACCTGCAGCAGATTATCCCGGTGCTTATCTACTGCACGGAAAGGCAAATGGTTGGCCCACGCCTCGAAAGCATCTCCATTCAATCCGAATCCGAAGTTACGTGCCAGCGTAATGAAGAACACATCTTCCCAATGATTATTGCAACGCTCCAACCGCAGGGAGATGGCGCGCGCCTTCTGCTCGAAACGCTCCACCTGCAAGGCCGAAAGCCAGGAGTGGACGGTCAGTTTAGGAAGAGAAGATAATATGGAATAGCAAGGCGGATAGATTTCCGCACGGCGCAGCTCTTCGTAATGCCGGCTGACGTTCTCGGGGCACGACAACTGCAACTGCGGCACCGGCTCGCCATTGGCGCGGAAAACATCGCAATCCACCGTCTCCGCCACGTGCAGAATCACATTGTCATAAGCCGCATCCCCGTCATGCCCATGTTTCTTCCAATCCGAAGCCAAGGTATGTATCTCGACATTTCCCACCCAAAGGGTGCCGTCTATCTTTAGCTTCGCATTGAAGAAGTCGGGGCCGGCATTTGTGTTCGGTAATCCCGCGTCTATCACTTCAACCGTTTCTCCGGAAACCGTCCGGAGCGTCTTCAAAGGGAAGATTTTATGCTTCCAAATATAGTGTAATAGTAGTTCCATTGTTAAGAAGAAGTTAATATACGCAACAAATGTAAGAAAAAGATTATCTTTGCGACATATAAACAGTTGATAAAGTGAATTAAACCCGGAAGAAACAATGAAAATAGCATTAATCGGCTACGGAAAAATGGGAAAAGAAATCGAAAAGATTGCTCTTAGCCGCGGACACGAGATTGTGAGTATCATCGATGTCGATAACCAGGACGACTTTAAATCGGAGGCTTTCAAGAGCGCCGATGTCGCCATTGAGTTTACAAACCCCACCGTCGCGTACCATAATTATATGAAAGCCTTCGAAGCCGGCGTAAAAGTCGTATCCGGCAGCACAGGCTGGATGGACGAGCATGGAGACGAGATTAAAGAACTCTGCGCCACAGGCGGGAAGACGTTGTTCTGGGCATCTAATTTCAGCCTGGGCGTCACCATCTTCTCGGCTGTAAACAAGTACCTGGCAAAGATAATGAACCAATTCCCCGCCTACGACGTGACGATGAGCGAAACGCACCACATCCATAAGCTGGATGCGCCAAGCGGAACCGCCATCACACTTGCCGAAGAGATTCTGGAAAACCTGGAACGCAAAGACCGTTGGGTAAAGGGAACCATGCAGGCTCCGGACGGAACCGTTTCCGGTACCGCGGAATGTGCTGCAAACGAACTGCCCGTAAGCTCCATCCGCGAAGGCGAAGTACCGGGTATCCATGTCATCCGCTACGAATCGGAAGCCGACAGCATCATCCTGACACATGATGCCAAGAACCGCAAAGGCTTTGCGCTGGGCGCCGTTCTTGCTGCCGAATACACAGCCGACAGGAAAGGCTATCTGGGAATGAATGATTTGTTCCCGTTCTTGCAATAAACGAATGTCTCAATTAAAGATAGTCCCGACGGATAAACTAAAAAAACAAATATATGAGAAAAGCAACACGCACCCAATGGATTAAGTTCGCCATCATCACCGTGCTTTACCTCGCCTTCCTGGTATGGGTAAAGAGCTGGTTGGGATTGATTATCGTACCTTTCATCTTCGACATCTACATCAGCAAGAAAATCCCTTGGGGATTCTGGAAGAAAGCGAAGAACCCCACTGTACACAATGTAATGAGTTGGGTAGACGCTATCGTATTCGCACTGGTAGCCGTTTATTTCGTCAATATCTATGTCTTCCAGAACTACCAGATACCGTCTTCATCGTTGGAGAAGTCTTTGCTGGTAGGCGACTATCTCTACGTAAGCAAACTGAGTTACGGCCCGCGCGTGCCTAATACACCATTGTCCATGCCGCTGGCACAGCACACCTTGCCGATAGTGAACTCTAAATCGTACATCGAATGGCCCCAATGGAAGTACAAGCGCGTGCCTGGACTGGGAAAAGTAAAGCTCAACGATATTGTAGTATTCAATTTTCCTGCCGGAGATACCGTAGCTCTCAACCACCAGATGGAAGATTTCTACACGATAGCCTATCGCGAAGGCAGACAAATGTATTCCAACCCTATCAATATGGACAGTCTGACGCGTAATCAGCAGCGTACTGTTTACGACCTTTACTACAATGCCGGGCGTAACCTTATTCGCAGCAACCCTGTAGAATACGGAGAAATCGTTGTTCGTCCCGTAGACCGCCGCGAGAATTATGTGAAACGTTGCGTAGGCTTACCGGGAGATACATTAGAAATCAAGGATACACAAGTGTACATTGACGGCAAAGCCATCGAGAACCCCGAAGACATGCAGTTGAATTACTATGTACAGACCACCGGCCTGTATATCCCCGAGAATATATTCCGCGAACTGGGCATCAGCAAAGATGACCAGATCTTAATGGATAGCCAGAACTGGAAACATGAATTTATGGAAATCGGACTTACTCTCCTGAATGAGCAGGGACATCTCGCCCCCATTTACCGCTTACCGTTAACCAAGAAAATGTACGAAGCCCTGTCTGCCAATAAAAAGCTAATCAGCCGCATTGTTATGGAACTCGAACCACCCGGTCAGATGTATCCGCAGAATCTTTATACCAACTGGGATCGTAATAACTATGGCCCTATCTGGATACCGAAAAAGGGTGCTACCATCAATCTTACTCCGGACAATCTACCCATTTACCAACGGTGTATCCAGGCTTATGAAGGCAACAAGCTGGAAATCAAAGAAGACGGTACTATCTACATCAACGGTGAGAAAACAGATACATATACTTTCAAAATGGATTATTACTGGATGATGGGTGATAACCGCCACAACTCCGCCGACTCACGCTACTGGGGATTTGTACCTGAAGACCATGTGGTAGGTAAGCCTATCGTAGTATGGTTGTCACTTGATAAAGACCGTGGCTTGTTTGATGGAAAAATCCGATGGAACCGCATATTTAAGTGGGTGCATTGATTAAGACAATTCAAATGGGATGAAGAAGGGATGGAAAATAACAGGGATGATTACAGGAACAATATTTGTTATAGTATTATTCCGCGGATGCGTAATGTCCCCTTATCTCATTCCTTCTTCCGGAATGGAGAACTCCCTGTATGAGGGCGAACGTATCTTGGTAAACAAGTGGAGCTACGGGTTGCGCCTCCCTTTTATGGCATGGTTGGGATATCACCGCTGGCAGGAGAAACCTGTTCAAAAGGAAGACATCATTGTTTTCAATAATCCCGCCAATCTCTCGGAACGTATTCTCAGCAACCGGGAAGTCTTTATCGGCCGTTGCATCGGCATGCCGGGAGATACCTTACTGATGGATTCCCTGTTTTCCGCCATTCCTGATGATTCCATAGAAGCGCGTCCATTTATCATTCCCGGTAAAGGAAAAGCCGTACGTGTATATCCGTGGAACAAAGTTCTGCTATGCAATACGTTGATATTGCACGAAAAGAAGCAAGCCGAAGTCAAAAACGATACGCTATATATAGAAGGGAAACCTGCACTGCATTGTTATTTCACCAAAGATTATCATTGGGTCGAGGCTAATAACTCCATCAACCTCTGCGACTCGCGTATGTTTGGCTTGGTACCTAAAGATCATATCATCGGCAAAGCCTCATTAATCTGGTTTTCTAAAGAAGCCGGCACCGGATTATTCGAAGGCTACCGCCGGAACAGAATGTGGACAAAGGTCAGATAAGTAAATTCAGATAAATGAGAACCGTATATCTTTCTTCCGCCTATCTGGCACCTGTAGAGTATTACACCAAACTATTGGCTTACGAAAAAGTCTTTATCGAACAGCATGACCATTACACAAAGCAAACCTATCGCAATCGTTGCACCATTGCGGCGCCTGACGGTGAGTTAGCCCTCTCCATCCCCACCGTGAAACCCGATACTTTGAAATGCCCTCTGCGTGATATCCGCATTTCCGACCACGGCAACTGGCGGCATCTGCATTGGAATGCTTTATCATCCGCCTACAATCACACGCCTTTCTTTGAATATTATAAAGATGATTTCCGCCCCTTCTACGAGAAGAAATATGATTTTTTAGCCGATTTCAACGAAGAATTGTGCCGCCTTATCTGTTCACTGATAGATATGCAGCCGGATATGGAGCGCACCACAGAATATAAGTTCACTTTCACTTCCGGTGAAGATGATTTCCGTGAACGCATTCATCCCAAGAAAGGCTACCGGGAAGAAGACCCGGACTTCATGCCCCAACCTTATTATCAGGTTTTCCAGGAGCGTCTCGGCTTTCTGCCCAATCTCAGCATTGTCGACTTGCTGTTCAATATGGGACCGGAAAGTTTGCTGGTACTGCAAGCCTGCCACAAAGACAAATGTACTCCAGCTCACCAAGAGCATTTGAAGTAAAACAGTCAAATTGCACCATCCCACCAATTATAAATGATTCATACGAACCTTCCGGTTTATGAATTAAATCCCCCCTTCTGAATACGACTTGAATTTACTACCCTGCATTATTCATAAGTGTCTTGTCACAAATGAGAATTTAGCGGTGATTC
>NZ_DBDF01000051.1:5516-18614 GCF_002293435.1 Bacteroides sp. UBA939
GTCTCTGTGACTCTGTGTTCAAACATAAATTCTCATTTATCGTAAAAATAATTATTACGAAGTACTTACACTATGAATAATGTAGGCTACGTAGTAGTGTATAGACTCCTGAAGCATGAATAATGCAGGCTACAGTCTGACATTCTTCTACAAACAAAAAGCATTCACTGTAAATACGACCTTACTGCCTGAGAACCAACAACTTACAATTCACAAAAGAAAGTTGTAATGTAGTCATAATCAACCATAAAGAAAGTTTTGATGTAGTCAGTTTGATAAGAAATATATCCCACATATATACTTTTGCCGGAAACCGACAAATATTTAGATTCAAATTATTTAAGTCTTACTAACATGAAAAACAAATCTTCCCCCCGTCCGTAGCCTCCACCTATATCTATATAGGAGGAACTCTTAACCTGTATTATTCATACTGCAGGAGTTAACGAAGTTATCACTTCGTTAGGAGTTAAGGAGTGAAAGCCGATACTCCGTGAGGCATATAACAAGGCTGTCGGCGTTAACTCCTAAGCCAGCTTGTTGGCTGATAACTCCTTTAACTCCTACTGTTATGAATAATGCGGGTTAATGCAAACAATGTGTATTCAATTATTTTATTTATTTTAATCTTATTGATAGTATGAGAAAACAAATCTTATTGTGTTGGGCAATGATTGCAGGTTTCTTCTGCATTACATCATGCAACGACAAGAATGATGAGTTCGATGACAAGGGCAGTTGCACCATCAACTCATTTGAAGGTCCGGAAACAGCCTACATGGGCGATAGTATTAACTTCAATTTCCAGATTGCCGGCGACGGTATTCAGCTAAATCAATCAAAGATACAACTGTTCTTCGGTGAGACCATCGTCTCGGAACGGATCATGCTGACCCCTACTGCCGGAGGATATAGCGGCAAACTGCTGATTCCTTTCATGAAAAACGTAGAAGACGGCTCTGTCGACCTGAAACTACGCATCCAGAATGAACGTTTTGCCAATGCTGTAAATGAAAGAAACATCAGAATAATACGTCCTCTGTTTCCGAAACTGATATTGAAAGATGCTAACGGGGTAGCCCGTGAAATGTTACCGTCTGCTGAGGATCCTTATAAATATATTGTTACCGATATATTCCCCAGCCAATTCTTCGCCACGATTGAAGCGCCGAAATATGGACAGAACGGTAATGCTATGGTCTTTGGAAACTCTGACGGTAAGATTGCCAACGGAGTTAGCAACCTGATTGAATTCACGGCGGATATTGACGGAGAATATCCTATAACGTTCAACACCAAAACTTACGAAGGTACGCCTTTTATCAAATTTGCATTGAACGACGTTGAATTTGAAACAATAGATAATACCAGAGCTAAGGTAGAAATGAACTTGAAACAGGGACAAGACATCCAAATCACAGGACTAAAAGCTGACTACGCCAACTATTGGGTAAACCCGGCTTTCTTCCGCAAGGTGAAAGATACCAACGGGAAAACACTACGCTTTATGGGACGCGACGGGAAATATCGTGTCACGGTAGATAAATCATTGAAGTATTTCCGTGTAGAAGTTATGAATGCTTCAGGAACTGCCATAGCGAACTTAGCCAATGGGGACGACGTAATCTGGAGTATTGGAGACGGCAACATCGGGCAGCCTTCATTCAGCAAAAACGGAATAAGCTGGAGTACAGGTGAGAAAGTTATATGTTTGGCTCCTTTGGGTAACGGCAAACATCAGTTGGTATTAGAAGCCGGCACAAACATCAAAGCAGGAAGTATCAATTTCAAATTCTTCTATCAGAAAGGTTGGGGAGTTGAGTTTACTTCTGACAAAATATCTTTAGAGGATCAATCCAAGTGGTTTAGAGTAAACTCCGGTGATGGTAACATTAGAGGCGGAGACGCAGCCTTGATTAACGGTAAATTCTATATTGTTACCGTAGATATATCCGAAGGACCGACTAAAACGAAGATGTATGTGGAAGAGGCAGACGGTTTCGACGAGGTTGATCCGTTGCCTTAAATGAAAACTAATACAGATAAGTACAAGACATGAATTAGTTTATATTATTCTTATGAGTAGATATCTGATTATCAGCTTTTATAAAAGCATACATAGTATAAACTAATTAAATTCACTACTTAAAAAACATAGTTATATGAAAAACAAGAATAAAATAAAATGCTGCGCCGCCCTGTTTGCTATGGCTTTAACTTGGCAATCCGGTACAATTCAGGCAGCATCGACTGACGTAAAAACAGTCGGCATAGAAACTACTTTCCAAAAAGGAGAACAAAGAACTATTACCGGTTTATTGGTAGATACAAGCGGCGAACCTATTATTGGCGCTACTGTCATGATAGAAAGAACCACTCGCGGCGTCACTACGGATATTAACGGGAAATTCAGTATCAAAGCCTCTACCGGCGAATCTCTGGAATTCCGCTTTATCGGATACATAACGACTACTCGTAAAATAACGGCAGATACTCAGAATATAAATGTAGTCATGGAGGCAGATGCCGTAAGTTTGGATGACGTAGTGGTTATCGGTTACGGACAACAAAAGAAAGAAAGTGTTGTAAGTTCCATGGCATCCGTAGGTCCGGCCGAATTGAGCGTAAAAACCAGAAGCCTGACAAACAATATTGCAGGTAAAGTATCCGGATTGATTGCCGTACAACGCTCAGGAGAACCCGGTTGGGATGATGCACAGTTCTGGATTCGCGGTGTAAGTTCCTATGCCGGTGGCACAAGCCCGTTGGTATTGGTAGATGGTGTTCCCCGCAAGATGAATGATATAGATGTCGATGAAATCGAATCATTCTCCGTATTGAAAGATGCCGCGGCTACAGCCGTTTATGGGGCAGAAGGCGCCAATGGTGTTGTATTGATTACTTCAAAACGCGGTAAAGCTCAGAAAACAGTAGTCAACATGTCTGCTCAATATGGCATCGCTACTCCTACCCGTCTACCTAATTTAATGGACTCTTACAATTATCTGAGTCTCTACAATGAAGCAAGCTGGAATGACAAAGGTAATCCTTCTGTAGGTTTCGTCAGTCCTGTTAGTGACGATGTTTTAGAAAAATATCGCACAAGAGCTGATTCCGACTTATATCCGAATACTGATTGGATGGATATGTTGAAGGATCATACCAGCAATCAGCGTTACACTATCAACTTCCGCGGCGGTGGTGAGAAAGTACGCTTCTTCGTATCAGGCGCTTACTATCATGAGAACGGTATTTATAAGGACAATCCCAATCCGATAGTAGATTCCAACGTAAACTTCGAGCGTTACAACCTGCGTTCCAACATCGATTTCGACTTGAGCCGCACCACCCGTATGTCCGTGGACATGAGCGGACAATACATTAACCGTAAAGCTCCCAGCAAGACAGCCAATGAGATTTTCAATGGTATGACTTTGATGCCGGTTCATTTGATTCCAATGATTTATTCAGACGGAACACCTGCCGAACACCCTGACTCCGACAACCAGGGATTGCGCCAGAATCCCTATAACTACCTTTATTATAGTGGTTACAGCAAATCGTGGGAAGCCACGGTACAGTCCAAAGTTACATTAGAACAAGACTTGGATTTCATAACAAAAGGGCTTTCGGTAAAAGGTGTCGTAGGTTTTGACGCACGCAGCGGACAATTCATCAACCGCACCATGTCTGCCAATTCTTTCTATGCTTTGAGCCGCAATGAAGACGGCATACTGAACTACCAGCTACGCAGCGCCGGTTCGGCATTAAGTAATCCCAGCGGCGCCAACAGCGAAGGAGATAAAAGAATCTACTTAGAAGCTTCCTTGAACTATAAAAACACCTTTAACAAGAAACATGATGTAACTGCCATACTGCTTTACAACCAGAAAGACCGTCAGTTACAAAACGCCAGCAGTGGCATCAATCTGCTACCCTACCGCAAGCAAAGTATAGTAGCCCGTACCTCTTATGGATATGATGGCCGGTACATGTTAGAAGGAAGTTTCGGTATAACCGGCAGTGAGAATTTTGCCGAAGGACACCGTTGGGGTATTTTCCCTGCTGTGGGTGCTGCCTGGTTTATCAGCCATGAAAAGTGGTTTGAGCCATTGCTAAGTAGCGTGAACAAGCTTAAATTCCGCGCTTCATTCGGTATTACCGGTAACGACGATGTGCCGGGAGGACGTTTCCCTTATCTGGAAGTTATGAACGAAAGTGCCGGTGGAATTAACTTAGGTATTGCCGCGGCCTCTAACGGTAACGTACAAAACTGGATGGGTGGGTTGGCCGAACAATATGCTGCCGCACCGTTATTAAAATGGGAAATTGAGCGTAAAATCAACACGGGTTTTGACTTGGGTTTATTTAAAGGACGTGTAGACATGTCAGTAGACTACTTCAGCAATCGCCGTAAGGATATTCTAATGAACCGCACCACTATCCCGAGCATGACCGGTCTTCGCAATGGCCCGCGTCAGAATTTCGGCATAGTTACCAATAAAGGTATCGACGGTAATATCACGATAAAGGAACATTTCGGCAAACTGAATGTGACTTTGCGTGGAAACTTCACTTACACAAAGAATGAAATTGTGGAATGTGACGAAATCACTCCATTGTACGAATACCTGAGATATACGGGCCATACAATCAATACCCCGGTTTTATACATAGCCGAAGGCCTCTATACACCGGATGATTTCAATATTACACGCGACTTGGTAACCGGCGCCGAATCTTACACTCTAAAAGAGGGTATGCCCAATCCCGGAGCACAAGTATCACCAGGTGATATAAAATACAAGGATTTAAACAAAGACGGCGTAATAGACGGTTACGACCGCACATACAGTCACAACGTAAATTCGAACAGTCCAAAAACCGTTTACGGTATCGCCCTTGATTTTGAATACAAAGGATTCTTTGCCGGTGTCTTCTTCCAGGGAGCAGGCGGTTGTTCCGTAAATCTCATGTCCAAAGCATCCAACTTCATGCCTTTCAACCAGGGTAAAGATGCTTCATCAGCCCGTATGGAAGCCATGTCTCGTTGGACTGTTTCAAATCCTTATAATCAGGATGTTCTTTATCCACGTATGCACTCTTCGACATTCTCTTATAATCTGAACCCAAGTACTTGGTGGTATCGCGATGCAAGTTTCATCCGACTGAAAAATATAGAATTCGGTTACCAGTTCAATAAAAAACAGTTGAAAGCACTTCGTTTCCAGAATCTGCGCCTCTACATACAAGGCAGTAACCTGGCCGTATGGGATGATGTGAAATACTGGGATCCGGAATTGGGTGATGCAAATTCAGGCGCCAGATATCCGTTATCACGTACCTGGATTGCCGGTGTAGAAGTAACATTCTAAATTAATCCTCAAATATAAAAAGTATGAAATTCAAGAAATTAATATATTCAGTTCTGGCAGCAGGCCTTATGCTTAGCTCCACATCTTGTTCAGACTACCTGGATATTTCAGGAGAAATGAATGAAAACCTGACTTTGGACAAAGTGTTTGACAATCCCAACTATACCCGTAACTGGTATGGCAACATTTATCTTTGCATTTCCGAGTTTTCGGAAACCGGTTCCGAAGCAAGCGCCTTTAAGAATCCATGGTCAAATATATGCGGAGAAATCTCCTCACAGATGGGCCCGTCTAAAGACACCATGACATCCGGATATACAGCCAGTACAGCCTCGTTTCACCGTTGGCAAACGCTTTACCAATACATACGCCAAGCTTTAATATTTATTCAAAATGCCAAAGACGGCGGTGTGGGTGCCGACTCCAATGCATTGACCCCTGCCGATATTGCCCGTATGAAAGATGAAGCACGCTTCCTCATGGCTTATAGCTACTTCTCTATCTTTGAACTTTACGGCCCATGCCCTATTGTAACCACAATTGACGATGCCGCCTATCCGAAAATAACGGATTACAAGCGCCCAACGTTAGACCGTATGCTGGAATTCACCGATAGTCTATTGGTAGATGTATTGAGTCGCGACAACTTACCGCCAACGATCATTACCGGTACAGCCAATGGTGTGGGTAATGCCTTCAACCTGAATGAAGTGGTACGTCCCACCAAAATAACCGTTATGGCATTACGTGCCAAGATGTGGGTATATGCCGCTTCCAAACTCTTCAACGGAGGTTGGGACAAGGCAATGGAACTGAAAACAGTAGACGGCGAACAAATATTCCCATCCTACAACCGTGATAAGTGGGTGAAAGCCAAACAATGTCTGGAGACTCTGCTGGCAGCTTGCAAAGAGGCAGGACACGGTCTTTACAAAGTAGAAACAAACGGCTCTAATCAACCCGACCAATCGGTTTATCAACTTTTTCAAATATATAACCAGGAAATCCTGTGGTGCAGCACAAACAATAGCTATAGCGATCAGTACAAAATGGAAAAACGTACCAATCCGCGCAATGTAAATTCATGTTACGGAACTGTCGGCCCAACTCAGGAAGCGGTTGACATGTTCTTCACCAGAAATGGTCTTACCATCAAAGAAGATAGAGAATACAGCGAGAATGCTTTGGTAACCGTGCGCAATCCTACTTACAATGTAAATGTAGGAAAAGACGACGCCAACGTATTCAGCATGTACTCCAATCGTGAACCGCGTTTCTACGCCGATGTCATGTATCAAGGCAAAAGCTGGTTTAATACCAAATTTAATGCAAGTGAACCGAATTACTTCGTAGACTTCTCACTATATGGTGGCGCCGGTCCCGGAAGTAAAGATACCCCATTGACAGGCTATATGCTTGCTAAATTCAAAAACCGTACGGTAAACCATGCTTCAGGTGATACACAAGTCTTCAGACGCGTATCTATCATCTACCGTTTAGCTGAGTTCTACCTCTTTTATGCCGAGGTGTTGAATGAATTGGACCCCACAGACCCCAAAATCATCGAGTACATTGATTATGTTCGCGACCGTGCAGGTATCCCTACCTATGCCAAACTGGAAGCTGATAACGTCAAGACGATTAGCGGTGATTATGATAAGCAGTTTGATGCTATCCAACGCGAACGTTTCGTAGAACTTTACTGTGAAGGACAACGTTATTTCGACATTCGCCGTTGGATGGTGTGCGGTAAAGGACAAGTGGCAGATCAAACCCGTTTCAGTGGTATGAACGAATATGGAACAACCGATGTGGCTATCGGACAGATGGGTTCTTTCTACAACAGAACAAAATTAGAGAATCGCCTTTGGGATGACCGGATGTACCTCTATCCCATCCACTACAATGTAGTCACTTTAGCCCAAGGACTTATTCCGCAAAACCCCGGGTGGTAAATAAAATACTTTTTCATAGTTTTAAACAGCAGTAAGAAGATTAACTCAGGATTTGGAGGCAATTACCGGCAGAATCAGCATGGTAATTGCCTCTTTAACGAAACACCTCCATAAAGTTGAAAATCGGTTTTTATCTGCCATCTGCCACCTTTTTGCCCGTATCTATCTGATAATAAACTATTTGGAGCGTTGCAGATACCCGTTGCAGATAGGTGGCAGATACCTTATCTGCCACCTATCTGCCACACATCTCCCACCCTGCATCATCCTGCATCGAACAGGCATATATTCTGCACCGGACAGGGCACGCTTTTAGTTTCATTGCGATGAAACCGTTTGTTTCAATGTGATGGAACAAATAGTTTCAACGCATTGAAACCAATTGTTTCAACGTGTTGAAACCAATTGTTCCAAGGTAATATACTAATTGTTTCGACACGCCGGAACTAATTGTTTCGACATGCCGGAACTAAATGTTTCACTTGCTGAAACTAACCTGCATCATTCATAAGTGTCTCGTCATAAATGATAATTTAGCGAAGAAAAAATCCGCGTTCGTCCGCTTATTCCGTGTCGTCCGCGTACCCATTCTTCGCTAAATTATCATTTATAACGAGACACTTATAAATAATACAGGCTAAATGTATCGCTTGTTGAAACTAAATCCCCCCTACTTCAAACCCTCTTCGAAAACCTCTGCAGAAACTCCCCAAGATTCTCCCCTTCCGCAAGGTTCAACTTCTTACGCAAGCGATAGCGGCTAAGTTCCACCCCACGTTGCGAGAGATTCAGTAGCGGGGCAATCTCCTTCGACATCAGATTCATCTTGACATAGGCGCACAGCAGCTTCTCCCGGTTATTCAACTCAGGATATGCTTTTTCCAGCTTACAGAAGAAGTCGTGATGCACAGAGTCGAATGTATTCTGGAAGGCTTGCAAATCATCGTCATGCTCGATATTCGTATCAATCTGGCCGATAAGCCTTAAGGTCTTCCGGCGCAACGCTACCAGATTCTCTTCACTGATGGAATGAGAGATACCGACCACTTCCTTCTTGATACCCAGCAACATCTCATTCTTCCTGACAATGTTCAGCGTTGTACGAATCAACTCTTCCGACTTGTGCCGCAATTCAGACTGTAGATTCTCTTCTTTCAATGAATCTATCTTCTTGTCCTTCAACTCACCTTCCATCTGGTACTTTTGTTTCTGCCGGTAAAGCTCCAGCTCTTTCTGCATCAACAGCCGCTTACGACCAGCCGCAATACGATAATATACATAGCAAATCAACATCACTATAGCTACCGAATAAAGCAGGTAACTCCACCACGTACGATACCAGGGAGGCAGTATTTCGAACTCAAATGAGGTCTCCACCGGCTCCTGTTCTCCCCAGGTGAGTAGCTTTACACGAAACGTGTACTTGCCTTCATGCAGTCCTGTGAACTCTTTCGTATGATTCTCGTTGTATTCGCTCCACGCTTCCTCGCCTCCTCCCGAATTCAATTGATAGGAATACAGTACAACTCTCGCCTTATTGTAATTGTTCACACTGTACTCAATCCGCATCGAATTGTGAGAATAGGGTATTACCACCGGAGCCACATCGTACAAATAACTGCGCCCATAGACCAGTGAATCGCGCAATCCCGTAAGATAAACCTTCCTGATTTGCAGCGTCAGGGGCATCTGTGTATGCATACTGTCCAGCTTTAGCAATGAAAAACCCTCCTCGGTGCCCACAACTGCCTGGTCGCTTTTATAGAAGTGTACATCTTCAAAATTCTCTATCAACGCTCCCCGCAGGAAGATTTCATTATTTATCCGGTAATATTCCTGTTTGAAAGCATCGTAGCGGAGTATTTTCAGAACTCCGTCCGTTACATACCAGATGTTCTGCAATGAGTCTATCTTCATATAAGTGTATGAGGCTTTCCCCTCCAACAGTTGTTCCAGTCGGGCATACTCTTCCAGGCGGTCGCGACTTGGGTCGTAGTGCCACAAACCATAATGCGAGGCTACGGTCACTTCGTCTTTCACCCGCAGCAGACAGACGTCATAGCCACGCGGGAAATCAACCGTATTGTAATCCTTCATCTTTTCTATTCTCCGCAAGTCATCAGATAGAATCAAACGGCAAACACCGTCTTTCTTATTCCCTACCCACAGAATATTGGTGGAATTCTCCATCAACATGTCTTTGCACGAACGGACAAAGTCATTGATATAGCTCTCCACCAGCCAACGCCCCTCTTTCTTCACAAGCAGATACAAGCCTCTGTAAGTACCCGCAATCAGCACATCCTTACGCGCATCCACCGGCACCACGCCCCAAACTCCTTTCGGACTGTTGAGGTGTTCCATCCTGTCGCCATCTATAATAAAGATACCGTTATCCGAGCAGCAGAACAGTTTATCATCATAAGCATGAAGCGACCACATTTGCCCGCCGGTGCCGGGCACAAACTCTACAGGGTCTCTCATGTTCAACTGATTGGGAGGGGCAGAGCAATACAATCCCTGATTGGTAGCGAAGTAATACTTTCCCCGGTAACTGCACGACGCATATCCCGAACCGATAACAGGTTTACCGCCATAGAGGGAAGCGATACGTGCATTCAGGTGTACACAATCAATGCCATTGTCCAGCCCTAACCATAGATTGCCGGCTTTATCAAACATCATGCTTAGCACTGTTTTATTCTGCAAACCGTTTTCCGTGGACATCACTTCCGTTTCGTTTGTCTCCAGGTTCAATACACAAACCCCACCCTGGATACTGCCCAGTGCGAGCAACGAGTCTTGCAATGCTGCACAGAATATCCGGTTGCTGCGACAGAATTCTTCCGCCGCGGTAGGGTATTTCCTTAAAGTAGTGCCATCGCTGATAAACAGTCCGTTATCCCGGCTCACCATCAGCAGATTATCCTTATAAGACAGCAGACCACCCACTTTAACTACCATACCCATCTCCGGAGAACAGGATATGGGAATGAAGTCTGTTCCATTCAACATCGACAATCCTTCGGCGGAGGTAATATACAGTTTGTTTTGTACAATCAGTGAAGTATAGATTTCCGAAGAATAATCTACTTTCTGCACAGTGTCATTCTCCCAATAAAAGATGCTGCGGTCTGACTGGAAATATATCCGGTTTCTGTTCAAAAGGATATTCCAGATAACTCCTACATTCGTCTTTGGGGATAAACTATCGGAAAGGCAAGTGTACTCCAGTTCGCCAAGAGCGTTCGGTGTGAAATAGCCGAATTGTTCCATTCCACCGATATAAATCCGTCCGTCGTGCCCTACTTTTACTGCCCGGGTTTTGGCATTATGAATCGGATAGGTATTCCACTCCACACCGTCGTATTCCAGCAGTCCTTTATTATTGGCCACATAAATCCAACCATTATCATGCTGCTGAATACTCCAGTTCTGATTTCCTGCCTTGTAAGTATATCTTGTATAATTGCTAATGGGACGCTGCCAATCGGCTTTTACAGTCGTAGTATATGCCAATAGCAAAAAAAGAGAAGCCCAATTAATCTTCCGGTTCATAGCGGTTAACATTTATAGTTTTATCTGTGTCAAAGATAGCATCTTTCTATTAAAGAATAGATTGTTAGAAAGGAAATCAAATAAGAAAGTCAGGAGAACCGTACCAAAATCTTAGTTTGTGCCTTATATAAAAGACAATTTATTCTTGAATACAGAGGCACACTACAATAGTTATCATTTTGTTGAAAACCCTGCCGGAATATATACCCCCTTTAGCTTGTTCAATACAATACTATAAAATGCGACTATTCACAAAATATCCCCTTTAAAAATAGATTATGATAGAAAAACGTGTTACATTTGCGCAGGAACGAAACTTTGGTACACACATGAAACTATCTATTACTATCACAATCACCGCACTCTTCTGGATACTCACCGGATGCAGTAAATCACCATCTGCCAACAATATGTTGTTGGATAAAGTAGAAGCGCTCATAGAAATATCCCCGGACAGTGCATCCAATATACTGAAAGACAGCGTATTGCCGGAAGGCATGAGCGACAAAGATTTTGCACGCTGGTGCATGTCGTCGGGTAAGATAACCGACAAAATCTTCAATCACCTACTGCCAAGCTTTCAACTGGAGAGGGCTTATGACTGGTATTTCTCGAATGGTACTCCTGCCGAACAGGTACAAATCTCCATTTACCTGGGGCGTTCATACGCTGACGAAGGTAATCACGAGAAAGCGATGTCGATATATACCGATGCCCTCAAGGTTGGTGAAAAGTATAAGCTCAACAACTTGATGGGGTACACGTATTGCTATATAGGCGATTTGTATAGAGTAAAGGCCATGCGGACAGAAGCTCTCAAAAAATACAAGGCTGCTGCCGAGTGTTTCAAGAAAGAGAATAATACCGATAGTTATGCCTGTGCATTAAGAGACATTGGGCGTGAATATGTATTTATCGATTCAATCGCACAGGCATTAGAAGTGCTGACTATTGCCGATTCCGTGTCAGTGAACACAAAGAATATCAATGTCAGAGCCTCAATAGACAATGCACTGGGCAACATTCATGTGGAAAAAGGCGAATACGATAAAGCCAAGCCATTCTTTCTTCGCGCATTGGAAGGGAGAAATAAAATGCCCAACTACATGGCGCTGATCGACCTATATATCCTGACCGACTCCATAGATCAAGCCAAAGAGCTATTAGAGAATACTCCACAAGATGACCATGAATATGAATACAGCATCAAGTACCTATACTACCGAATCTATGAAGCAGAAGAGAATTACAAAGATGCATTCACCCATTTGAAGGAATATACAGACATATTGGATTCGGTTGCATACGCCGACGCCCAAACGAAAATACAGGATATTGAAGCCAGATACAACCTTCTGAAAATGCAAGAAGAAGTAAACCAACTGAAAAACAAACAGCAAAGCTATATCTTCATTTCAATTATTTGCATTTTAGCTTTATCACTGATGACAGTACTATATCTGTTATATCGAAAAAAGGCAAAAGAAGAAATAGAAAAGTACCAGACCAAAGTTGATAAAATGAAAAGTCAGTTATTAAATGATTCAGCTTTGCATAAAGAAAAAATAGAAAAGTACCAGGCAGACTTAGACAAGATGAGAAGTAAATTACTGCATGATTCTGCTTTGCATGAAGAAAAAATAAAAAAGCACCAGGCAGAGATAAACAAGATGAGAATGAAGTTATTGTATGACTCATCTTTATATAAAGAACTAACCCGTCTGGTTAATCAGATAACACCGGGAAAAGGTGAACCCTTAATAACCGAGGAAATGCGGAATCTTATTGAAAAAGAAATAACCACCGCTTATCCGAAGCTCTATGATTATATACATAAGGAGCTGTGTCCGGATCTGTTGCCATCCGAGTTTCAATATTGCTGTCTCTGCCTATATGGATTCAGTTACAAGGAAGAAGCAGTATTGCTGAATATTAATTCAAACTCTGCCAAGACGAAACGCGCACGGTTCAAAAAGAGACTGAACATATCGGAGGACACACCACTACGCGAATATTTGATTGAAAACATACATTAATCCTTTTACAGGAACATATTAGTGATGTGAATCAGTAGTTAAAGGAGTTATCGCTTCGCTCAGTAGTTATGGGAGTTAAAGCCGATAGTCTGGTTACTGATATACAGAATTAAGCATAAAGGGAGTATCAGCTTTAACTCCTAAGCCCGCCTGAGGGCTGATAACTCCTTTAAC
>NZ_DBDF01000122.1 GCF_002293435.1 Bacteroides sp. UBA939
AGGGGGTAGTCTAAGTATACGACTGAGATAGCCTAAGTATACGACTGAGGGTATCTCAGTCGTATAGTGAGATACCCTCAGTCCGGGAGTGAGATTACGAAATGTAATTCAGGCTTTTAATTTATATTCTTGTTTTACCAATCGGTTACTCGGTGCTATTTTGTTGTTACCACATTGAGCGGACAGTCAATCCTAACCTGTATTACTCCTACTTATAGACTCCTGAAGCATGAATAATACAGGCTAATGCTATTTAGGTGCGTGAATTACCGTCCACTGATATCTCGACGAAACGTACTCATATCGGATTATTACGTTTTCGTCATTCCCCACAACAATATCAACGATATTATGCGGAGTGCTTGAATTGCTGGTTCTGAAAGTCATTGTATATGTTCCGGGTTTTACACTTATTTGAGTTGCAGGTGCACCCGTTGAAATGGATGATGTCGATTTTGCAATTTCCGCCCCACCGCAGGATAGTACCCAACTCGATATGGAACGGTAAGCATTGGTGTCATCAACCGAAATGAGAAAGCGGGAATTGCCGTTCAGTCTGTCCCACGGATTGACATGACCATATACTTGAGTCGTGCCGTCTTTTTTAAGCACAACGCTGTGAGTACGACCCGCACTCATGGATACTACACTCGATGCAATTTGTACAAACTCACGCTTGTTAACGAAATCGCCCGTGCCAAGCAGTCCGTTAACATTGCTACCCGCAGCCCAAAGTGTACCGTCCGCCTTAAGAGCCAAACTGTGATAAGGCGCAGCGGCTATGGCTATCACATCGGTGAGAGGTACATTTGAGGTAGTGACAGCAGGAAGATAACGCTCTTGATGATCGGCTAATCCCACGCCCAACTGACCATATCCATTGCCCCCCGAAGCATATACCGTGCCGTCTTCTTTGAGGAGGAGCGAGTGTTCCGTACCGGCGGCAATAGCCTTCACACCCGAATATATCTCAATAAACGACGGGATGGTAGCTTGTAGTCCGTTTTCTCCCATACACCCCGCATAGCCGTAACCGGCTCCCCATACGGTGCCATCTTCTTTGAGGGCAAGACTAAACTCGTATCCTGCTGCGATAGCTGTAATGCCGGATGTGAGGGTGGTTGCTGTGAATTTGTTCTGATGCGTTTCACTCCCGATTCCGAGCCTACCGTAAGAGTTCCATCCGCTTGCCCACACCGAACCGTTATTCTTCAGAAGAAGCGTATGAGCGCTGCCTGCCGCTATGGTTTTTACATCAGTTACCGGTATGGCAGTAAAGGTGGTACGATTTTCCTCATCTCCCAGTCCCAGGTTTCCGTCAACATTTGCTCCTACTCCAAGCAAACTTCCGTCCTTTTTAAGGATGAAGGCGGAGCTTCCTCCCGCATACACAGCAGCAACATCAGTAGCTATTTGTGTAAGGGTTTGCATATCCGTTTTATCCCCCATGCCGAATTGACCGTAATCATTACGCCCCGATGCTTGTAACACTCCGTTGGCATTCAACACAAAGTAACTGTATCGTCCCGATGCAACCATTGCGTTCCCGGGCTTTTCTTCGCCACCCTCCGCCGTCCACTTGGCATACAACGTAAAATCGCCTGTTACAGGCGTCTGAAAGTTGTAGGCTGTCGTTGCTCCGCTTGTGTGCCAATAAAGAAACACATAACCGTCCTTTGCAGGATTCGTAGCGGGAGCAGTCGCCTTGTCCCCCTCCTTTACTCTTTGAACTTTGGGAGCAGGAGTACCACCGCCGGCATCGAAACTGACGGTATAAAACGTTTCTTCCGCCGGGTCGTCTTCGCCACAGGAAACCATACCCAACAGGATGCTTGCTAATGCAATGAGCCAAATCTTTTTCATATCTTTCTTTTAAAGAAATTAATAATGATTCGGCAAAGTTATGGAGGCTATTTCATACCTTTATCCCCTGTCCAGGGGATAGGCGGAATTTATCAAATAATTAATTTTGCAGAAACAAGAAAAGAATAGAAATTATGGTAACAGTACACATAGCCGACGACCATGCGATGGTAGTAGAATTACTGATTCCGGTAATCAACAATTCCGGTATCGCCCGCATATCGGGATATTCATTGAAGCTGGCAGAATGTAGAAAAACGTTAGCTTCCGGCCTCCCCGACATATTACTGCTCGACATTAATATGTCCGACGGTAACGGAATAGTCTTCTGTGCCGAAATGCACAAGTTATACCCCGGGTTGAAAATTATTGCTTTGACAGGACATGATGAATATTCGAGCGTAATGCTTATGCTGAAAAACGGCGCTTCGGGCTATATCGTAAAAAGTGAAGCTGTAGGAGAAGTACTCGAAGCCATCCGTGCGGTAACAAACGGCGATACTTATGTCAGCCGTCAAATGGAACAGATGATTCGGAAGACCACTCGGATAGAAGTCAGCCTCACTCCCCGCGAAAAGCAAGTGCTGCAAATGGTGGCTATCGGCATGAACAACCCGCAAATTGCGGAACATTTAAAAGTTGCACTTTCGACCGTTCTCTCGTTCCGTAAAAAATTGAATCTCAAACTGAATGCGTCCAATCCGGTGGAACTTCTTGCCGGTGCACGCAGAGAGGGATTAATTGATTAACAATCTTAGATTACGCAAGCCATGAAGAAATTAAGTTGCATCTTATCGTTCTTGTTGCCGTTGTTCCTGCAAGCGCAGCAAACAAAAGTTGATTCGTTAGAAAACATATTGAAGACCACGGAATTATCCGCAAAAGAGAGACTCCCGATATATGACTGGCTTTCCAATCATTATGTATATTCATCTCCTGAGAAAAGCATAGACTACGGAAAACGGGGATTAAATCTTGCCGAAAAAGAAAAAGATAAAAAGATGATAGCCCATTTTTGCGTTGATTTGGCAAATGCACTCATAACCCATTCCCCCTCCGATTCTGTTCTTATTCTTTATAACCGGGCGATAGAATTAAGTAAGGAAATCGGGGATAGAAAAATGGAAGCAGAGGCTGTCGGAAATATAGGTATCTTCTATTTTGGTAAAAACAAAGAAGAGGCTTTGAAATATTTTTTGCAAGGTTTGACGTTGTATGAAAGTATTGGAGATGAAGCTAATTCAGTCCGGTTGTGTTTAAACATTAGTGCCATATATTCCGGATTACACCAAAACGAGCAAACTTTACGTTATCTGGAACGGGCAAAGTCTAACAAAGAAGTAATGAATAATCCTGCTATGCAAAACATGCCGACTGCCGTATACTCTGCATTAGGAGGGTATTACCTGAATATTGGAGATTATAAAAACGCTTTAGAAAATTCATTAATCTCACTTGATTTAAGCAGAAAGAATAAAATCACAAATTACGAGGTCATAAACACCCAGTTACTTGCAGGAATATACAGTGATGGATTTCATGATTATGACAAAGCAGAACAATATGCGCAGGAATGTTTGAAAGCGGCAGAATCTTCAAGCAATCAAGGTCTTCTTATAACTGCATGGAACATTTTGGCAAAAACATATACCATAGCCGGCAAATATGAAGAAGGTAAACATTTTGCTTTGAAATCATGGAATATGGATTCCATTTCATCCAAAGCCTTAAATGCAGCATCAAGCCTTAGTACTTGTTACTTGTATTTGAATGATAAAGAAAAAGCAGCCTATTACTTCTCCAAACAAGACAGTCTTCGCATAAAAGAATCAGAAAATCGCTTTCTCGAATCCATGTCAAACATGGAAGTTAAATACGAAACCGAGAAGAAAGAGATGCGTATCGCAACTTTGGAAGAGGAAAGGAAATTATACATCGGATTAGGCATTGCCGTTGCTGCTATTTTATTGCTTGGGGTGGGGCTTCTGCTCTACCGGCATCGTTTGTCGGTGCAAAAGCAAAAAATGGCAGAGCAGCAAATCAGGCAGTTGGAACAGGAAAAAGAATTGATTGCCGCCCGTTCGGCTTTGGATGCCGAAAAAGCGGAACGTGAAATCATCGCCCGCGATTTGCACGATGGTGTCGGAGCCATGCTCTCGGTGGTGAAAAACAATATGACCCTCATGCAGTCGTATTCTCTGATTGAGAACAAAGAGACAGAGTATTTCAATAAAGCATTGGACGGACTTGAAAGAACCATTGTGGAACTGCGACGGGTTGCTCATCACATCATGCCTCCCATATTGGTAGAGAGCGGTCTTACCGTGGCATTGGACGACCTTTGCCGTTCTGTTCCCAAAGCAGAGTTTCATTGTGTGCAGGAATCGGTATACCGGTTCGACCCCGAAAAAGAATTGGTGCTTTACCGATGTGCCTACGAATTGATGAACAACGTATTGCGTCATGCTAACGCATCTCACATAGATGTCCATTTCAATACAGATAATGAAACAGCCTATCTTTCGGTAGTGGACAACGGTTGTGGCTTCGATTTACAAACCACACCACAGGGAATGGGAATAAAAAATATGCATACCCGCCTCACGGTTTTCGGGGGTAGTATAGAGATTTATTCAGAGCCGGGAAAAGGGACGGAAGCAAATGTGGAATTGAAGATGCACCTCTGTGTTCAATAATTCATAATTAATTTAGCGCATAGCGCTAAATCGCCCCGCCCCGCAAACGTTTGCACTACTCATCCCCCTGATAATCCTCAACCAAGAACTTTTTTCCCATCTATTCCGTTATTTTTGCAAGCGGGTTAGTTTGCTTTACTTCTTTTGTTTGCCGGCTATTCCCGCCAAATAATCTTTGGCTAAAACAATTTATATACCATGAATAAACCGCAAATCACCATCAAGGATATTGCCCGGGCGCTGAACGTTTCGCCGTCCACCGTGTCGAGAGCGTTGAAGGACAATCCGGATATCAGTCAGGAAACCCGTGACCTTATTCATGCGTATGCCCGGGAACATAATTACAAGCCCAATATACTTGCCGTCAACCTCCGCGCCAGCCGTTCCAATACCATTGGAGTGATTGTGCCCCAACTGGTGCACCACTTCTTCTCGTGCGTACTGAGCGGAATAGAGACAGCCGCCGGCAAGGCAGGATACAATATCCTGGTGGCGCAAAGCAACGAATCTTATGAACACGAGGTCAAGATAGTACACTCGTTTCTTGCCGCACGCGTCTGCGGCGTGATTGCTTCACTGGCAAAGGACACTTCCCAATACGACCATTACCAGGAGTTGCTGAACAACAACATACCCATCGTTTTCTACGACCGCATCTGCACGGGACTGCAAACGGAACGGGTAGTAGTGGACGATTACGCCGGTTCGTTTGCCGCCGTGGAGTATATGATACAGACCGGATGCAAACGTATCCTGTTCTACGGCGCAGCGCCTCATCTGGAAATCACCAAGAACCGCCGCAACGGGTATCTGGATGCCATGAAGAAGTACAAGATTCCTGTGGACGACAGCATGATTATGTTGTGCGACACGCGGGAACGCGCCATAGCCATCACACCGGATATACTGGAAGCTCCCAACCATCCGGACGGCTTCTTCGCCATCAACGATGAAACTGCCTCGGGCATCCTGTACGCCTGCAAGCTGGTAGGGAAGAAAGTACCCGACGAGATATCCATCTGCGGATTTACCGATGGAGCCATTGCCCAAAGCACCGACCCGAAACTGACAACCGTAGAACAGCACGGCGAGGAAGTAGGGAAAAGCGCTTTCAGCATCCTGATAGACAAACTGGAAGGGAATGACGAAAAAAGCGGCAACAAGATTGTTAGGACAAATCTTGTGGTGCGGGGAACGACGAAGTAATGTAACCAAATAATAATCAACCATTAAAACAGTGCCTCTTCAACAAACAGGCACATTGATCTAATCTATCATGAAAGTGAAACCGGATTTGAGCTTTTGGAAGCTATGGAACATCAGCTTCGGCTTTTTTGGCGTACAGATTGCATACGCCTTGCAGAGTGCAAACATCAGCCGTATTTTTGCAACACTGGGTGCAGACCCGCATAACCTGAGTTATTTCTGGATACTG
Source organism: Bacteroides sp. UBA939 (assembly GCF_002293435.1). Lineage (GTDB taxonomy): Bacteria > Bacteroidota > Bacteroidia > Bacteroidales > Bacteroidaceae > Bacteroides. The sequence goes on from NZ_DBDF01000122.1 coordinate 5,995, forward strand.
CCGCCGCTGGCAGGTATCATTGTGCAACCCATCGTGGGCGTTGCGAGCGACAAGACGTGGACGCGCTTCGGACGCCGCATCCCCTACCTCTTCGTCGGTTCGCTGATTGCCGTACTGGTGATGTGCCTCTTGCCCAATGCCGGCAGCTTCGGCATGGCGGTGAGCACGGCAATGATATTCGGATTGGTATCGTTGATGTTCCTCGACACCTCCATCAACATGGCAATGCAGCCGTTCAAAATGATGGTGGGCGACATGGTGAACGAAAAGCAGAAAGGCCTTGCCTACTCCATCCAGAGTTTCCTGTGCAATGCCGGCAGTCTGGTAGGGTTCCTGTTCCCGTTTATCTTTACGTGGATTGGCATCAGTAACATAGCTCCGCAGGGTGTGGTGCCCGACTCGGTGATTTACTCTTTCTACATCGGAGCCGCCATCCTGATACTCTGCGTAATCTACACCATAGCGAAGGTAAAGGAGATGCCGCCCGCCGAGTATGCCGAATACCACGGCATCACCGAAGAGGAGAAGACGGAAAAGGTAAACATGCTGAAGCTGCTGGTGAAAGCGCCGAAAGCATTTTGGACGGTAGGTCTGGTTCAGTTCTTCTGCTGGTTTGCCTTCATGTTTATGTGGACGTACACCAATGGCAGTGTGGCTGCCAACGTATTTGACGCTCCTACTGTGGAGACTGTTGTAAACGGAGTAAGCAAAGTTGTGCTGGATACAAAGAGCATTCAGTATCAGAATGCTGCCGACTGGGTGGGTGTGCTGTTTGCCGTACAGGCTATCGGTTCTGTGCTGTGGGCTGTGTGCATTCCGTTGTTCAAGAATCGCAGGTTTATTTATTCGCTCAGTCTGGTGCTGGGCGGTCTGGGTTTTATCTCTACTTATTTCGTTCACGACCAATATATCCTGTTCATATCTTTCGTACTCATCGGTTGCGCATGGGCAGCCATGCTGGCATTGCCTTTCACCATCCTGACCAATGCGCTGAGCGGCGGGCACATGGGAACTTATCTGGGATTGTTCAACGGAACTATCTGTATTCCGCAGATTGTGGCTGCTTCGCTTGGTGGAAGTATTCTTGCTCTGTTCACCCCGAAAGGCATGTTGCCGCCGGAAATCAATATGCTTGTCATGGCGGGCGTCATGCTGATTGTTGGGGCGGTTTGCGTATATTTGATTAAGGAGACGAAGAGGGAGAAATTATGAAACACAGAGACGCGGAGGCACAGAGAGGGCGACTACGTCGCAAAGTAAGAAAAACTCTGTGTACTCCGCGTCTCTGTGTTTTATTCCACCAGCCATTTCTCAATATTACGGGTCTTGGCGGAGAAGTTCACACCTATCTTGAATAGCTGCCGGGAGTCGTGTTCAAACGGCCGGGCGTACTGCTTTTCATTGATTTGTTGCAAGGCTTCTTCGGCGGTGCCGTCCAGTTTGAACTCCATGACGTATATAAACTTATCCGTTTGAAGCACTAAGTCAATGCGCCCGGCACTGGTGTGGTATTCAGCCTTTACGTAGAAACCTACCAGCTTGAAGACTATGAAGAGTACATTCTGATAGTGCAGTTCCAAGTCACGAACCAGTTCGTACGGGGTATCGGAGAAGAGGCTTTGCAGGCGACGGAAGAAGGCGTCACAGTCGCCGACACGTACTTCCTGGACAAACTTCTTAATTCCGAAAGAAGAATCCCCCGCATTGGTATTGGCATAGAAAGGAAGCAGGAATTTGGTGAACCCTTCTTCCACTTCACGGTTGGGGAAGCCCAGACGGTAGGAATCAAACTCTTTGTCATATTTCTTAATGGTGAGATAACCGCTCTGATAAATCACAGGGATGGGGTCGGTATCTGTACTGTCTATTCCTTCCAGTACACTGCTTGGTGTTTCGTCGAGAGTGATATCCGCCAGATTGCAGTTATGCCTTATCAGCAGTTCCACCAGATAAGTGGGTGTGCCCGTGGCAAACCAGTAGCTGCCGAATTCATTCCGGTCAAAGGTATTAAGCAGGCTGAACGGATTATACATCCCGATGGAGTTTGCTGCGAAATGATAGCCGTCATAACATATTTTCAGTTCAGAGCAAACCTCCTCGTAGGTCATATCCTGACTGTCCGCCAGCGTATGCAGCTCCTCTTCCAGGTTATCATGAATCTCCTGCTCTGTGATGCCGCAAAGTTCCACATAATGTTTGCTCATTGATATATCCTTCAGGTTGTTCAGGTCGCTGAAAACGCTTACCTTGCCGAAGCGGGTTACGCCTGTCAGCATGACGAATTTGATGTATTCGTCCTGGCTTTTCAGTGTGCCGTAGAAGGGTTTCAGAGTATTCCGTAGAGACTTCTGTAGTTCTTCGTTCCCGATGGCTTGCAGCAGGGGCTTGTCGTATTCGTCTATGAGGACAGCGACGCGTTGCCCCGTTTGTTCGCAGGCGCGCCGGATGATACCGGCAAAGCGCAGGGAAAAAGACGTTTCCGAAGGTTCGGCGCCATATACTTTTTCCCACCTCACCAATGCTTCGTTGAGTATCCTGTCCAAGCTTTCGGGTACATCATATTTCTCTATATTCAAATCCAGGTGCAGAACGGGGTGTCGTGTCCAGTCCTTCTCCAACTGTTCCATTGCCAGTCCCTCGAAGAGTTCTTTCTTGCCTTCAAAGTAGGCTCTGAGCGTAGAAATCAGCAAGCTCTTGCCGAAGCGGCGGGGGCGGCTGAGGAAGTAATATTTGCCCGTCTTCACTAACTTATAAATCAAGGCGGTCTTATCTATATACATATAGCCGTCCTTGCGAAGACTCTCGAAATGCTGGATACCGATAGGATAAAGTTTGCTCATAATTGCGGTATTTATAATGCTGTATGTGCAAAGGTAAACAAAACGAATGAATTTTGAAATGATGAATTATGAATTATTGAACACGGAGGCTTATCTTTCTTTGTTGAACACAGAGACGCGGAGACACAGAG
>NZ_DBDF01000195.1:0-9730 GCF_002293435.1 Bacteroides sp. UBA939
CTAATTATGAACAGCTACTTACTGTAGTTAACCTGCATTATTCATACTGTAGTTAAAGTAGTTATCACTTCGTTAGGAGTTAAGGAGTTAAAGCCGATACTCAGTGAATCATATAACATTAGTATCGGCTTTAACTACTAAGCCAACTTGTTGACTGATAACCTCTTTACCTCCTCTAACTCCTGAAGCATGAATTATTCAGGATAGATTCACCCGGCAAATGTATAGTTAATCGGGTATCATAAAACAAATTGCATATTTTAGGTGTTATAAGTGCTGAAAACAATTAATACATATAAGTATGGAAGAAGATTATGAATTAATAGACAATGAGAAACGTCACCAATACGAGCTTCATATCAAACAATATATTCCTAAAATAGAGTATATCAAATCAAGTAACGGCGAGATTTATCTGACACACACCGAAGTACCGGTTCCGATCGGCGGTAAAGGCATTGGCAGTCAACTCGTAGAAAAAGTATTAAAAAACATTGATGGGCAAGGACTCAAGTTAGTACCTCTCTGCCCGTTTGTATCCGGATATATACATAAGCATCCGGAATGGAAACGTATCATATTAAAAGGTTCTCACATTCAATAATAGCAGCCATGAATATAAAGAAAGAATATAGTAACGGAGAGCTAACCATCATCTGGCAACCTGAATTATGTCAACATGCAGGCATTTGTACCAAAACACTCCCGAATGTCTACCATCCGAGAGAACAACCTTGGATAAAAATTGGAAATGCGACGACAGAGGAATTGATTGCACAAATCAAGAAGTGTCCGTCGGGGGCATTAAGCTACAGAATGAATAACGAAAAGAAAGAAAAGATGTAAAAGCGAGAGAAGATGTTTCAAAAGCCTCCTTGCCAAGTCAGCACAAAGTCCGGATGCAGAATATAGTGAATTTCAAACTTACGCTGCTCCGGAGTTCTATACTCTTCAGCTAGAAAAACTCCTTTTTCAGCAACAATAAAAGGAAAAATGTGCAGATGTTCCCGGAAATCAACATCCGATGCATTCATACACTTAAACATAACTTCCTTAGCCGACCAATGAAGTAATAAAGCCCAAGTACCCGTTCCCTGATACGAAGATAAGATTTCATCAGTACGCATATATTTATGCGCCACTTTATGTACCCGCTCACCATAGTGTTCTATATCAATGCCCACCTCCTTACCGGCTTCACCGATAATCACTGATACATACCCACGTGTGTGAGATATACTGATAGATGCGGATTTATCTGCCAGATAAGGCTTCCCGCTGGGATAATAAGCTATTGTCTTTTCCTCTCCTAACAGAGTGAACAACAACATACGAACCGATAACCACTCCAAGCGGCGATGTTCAGCAGAGAAACGTTGCATCTCTTGCAAATATATTTCCCGTTGCGGAAGCATATCCAGCAATTCATCCAAGGTTTCATCCATCTTCCAAACTCCCAAGCGGTATGAAGACTCTATATGTTGTATGAAAAGAGGCATATTTTTTATAAATCAATCTTTCTTATCGGAATCCAATGGTGAGGTATTGACGGTGAACTTCACCTTAAGAATGCGACGGTTATCCATCTCCAGTACTTCGAACTCATAGTGGGTGTATGCTACTTTCTCATGCATTACCGGAAATTCCCCCTTCAGTTCCAATAATAATCCGGCAAGCGTATCAGCATCGCCCGCAACTTCATCAAAAGTTTCTTCGTCAATCTTCGTAATCTTATAAAAATCACCCAATTGTGTTTTCGCTTCAAATATCCATGTACGATCATTGAGCACGACGTAAGTACGTTCTTCGTCATCGTATTCATCATGGATTTCACCTACTATTTCTTCAATAATATCTTCCATTGTCACAATGCCCGACGTTCCGCCAAATTCATCAACCACAATAGCAATATGAATCTTGTTAGCCTGGAAATCACGCAACAAGTCATCAATCATCTTCGTTTCCGGAACAAAATAAGCCGGGCGAATCAATGATTGCCAACGAAACTCACCTTTATTCAAATGAGGAAGCAAGTCCTTGATATACAAAATCCCCTTAATATCATCATTTGTCTCCGAATAGACCGGAATGCGGGAATAGGCATTCTCAACGATACATTTCAAAACATCTTTGAATGACGCACGAATATCCAGATCCACCACATCCAAACGGGAAGTCATCACTTCTTTCGCTGTTTCACCGCCAAAACGGATAATTCCTTCCAGAATATTATTCTCTTCCGAGAGTTCAGCCCTATCTGTCAGTTCCAAAGCATGAGATAGTTCATCTACAGAAATAGTATGATTCTTACGAGCGAAATGCTTATTCAGGAATGAAGTGGAATGCACCAGCATAGAAGCCAACGGATAAAAGAATGAACGAAGCATCCGGATACCCGGCGCCGCAAAACGACAGAATGCCAATGTCTTCTGAGCCGAATATATTTTCGGCATTATCTCACCGAAAAGTAATAAAAGAAAGGTTAGAATAACCGTCAATACTAAAAATTCCGCGATAGAAGAATGAAACTCAAACACGCTCATGAAAAAGGAATTGCATAGCATGATAATCGTTACATTCACAAAATTGTTCGTAATCAGTATGGTCGCTAACAAACGTTCCGTATCATCCAAAAGATTACTGATTTTCTCATCAGAAGGGTGTTTCCTCTCACTGATAGCATTCAAATCAGAAGGGGACAATGAAAAGAAAGCTATTTCAGAAGCTGAAGCAAAGCCGGAAACAAGCAATAACAAACCTGCCAATACAAGAGCTATAGTAGCAAAAACAGTAGGAGTATGTACGGATATACCGTTAAAAACATCTGCCAACTGGCATAAATAAGCGTCAGGGTCCAAAGATTTTGGTTTTAGTTTAACAATTAGAACGGTAAATCGTCCGTTGCATTATCTTGCACAGGATTTGCCTGCGGTTTTATATTTTGCTGCACAGCATCTGCAGAAGTTTGCGCCACTCCAGGTTGGGGCACAGCACCTGATACGGATGTTCCCTTCGGCGTCAACATCTCCATATTATCGACAAAAATCTCTGTAACATAGCGTTTTGCCCCAGTCTGATCGTCGTACGAACGGGTACGGATTTTACCTTCCACATAAAGCTTGTCACCTTTATGCACATACTTTTCAACCGTTTCCGCCAATCCGCGCCAAAGTACCAGATTATGCCACTCGGTTCGCTCAGGTACTTGTGTACCATTAGCTAAAGTATAAGCACGATCGGTAGTAGCCAAAGGCAATGAAGCCACGGCAACACCGGAATCAAGGTATCTTACTTCAGGATCTCTACCTACATTCCCAATTAGTATTACTTTATTTACTGACATAATCTTTTAATTTTAATTTGCTGCCAAAATTAAGCAGAATATTTACATAATGCAAGAATAAGCTCGATTTTTATAGATATTTCTCCAAAAAAGCGTGTACCAGCCGGGAAACTGCATAGTGTTCCAAATCCTCTATTTTTACACGCAGATAAGTAGAAAAGGAAGTAGAATCCTCGGGCAAAACAATTTCATAAAAGTTTGCATACACCACTCTATGAGATAACACATGCTTCACATCACGACATACGGAACGCAACAACAGAAATTCTTCATCAGCAAAAAGCGCACGCACCTGCGGAAGTTCTCTGAATTTCTCTTCCGATACCGGAGCATCCGTCTCAACCAATGGAAGTTCAAAAAGGTTTTTCCAGATATCATTACCCGTTCGCTTATGCAAATAAGTACACGCGCCTACGCGCACATATATATAATTAAAGTAGCGGTTGATTATTTTTGTTTTATGTTGCTTTATGGGCAATTTAGCTACCACCTGCGTCCTCAAAGCAGAGCAACTATCCATCAGCGGGCAAAACATACAATTAGGCGATTGCGGTGTACACTGAATAGCACCGAAATCCATAATCGCCTGATTATATATAGCCGGACGGGATTTATCCAGCAATTCTTCAGCTAATGCAGCAAACAATTTCTTTCCCTCAGTACTATCTATCGGTACTTCAATACCGAAATAGCGGGAAAGTACACGATATACATTACCGTCTACCACAGCATAAGGCATTCCATAAGCCGATGAGCAGATAGCTGCCGCAGTATAATCCCCTACTCCCTTTAACGCACGCACTCCTTCATAAGTCACCGGAAATACTCCGTTCATACTTCTTGCTGCCGCATACAAGTTACGGGCACGGGAATAATAACCTAATCCCTGCCAATATCTCATCACTTCATCTTCCGAGGCCTCAGCCAATGTCTTCACATCCGGAAAACGACGGATGAAACGTAGAAAATATTCATACCCTTGAACCACACGGGTTTGTTGCAGAATTATTTCAGAAATCCATATTATATATGGGTCGGTAGTCTCCCGCCAAGGCAGTTCGCGTTTGTTCTCTTTATACCATCCGACCAGTACTTCACTAAATAAACTCATTCTATCACAACCACTTATAAAAATGTAAAAAGGACTATCCATTGCCTTCCATAGCTACAAAATTAGTTATTTTTCGCCCTAACAAAACTTAATCAAAGGACTTTTTGAAAAAATGTTCAGAATATATTTTTTATAGAGAGCAAAAAGCTATATATTTGCAGTCCAAAAAATTAGGAAACAATAGTAATAATATTTTTTTTAAGAAAAATGACTAAAGCTGATATTGTAAACGAAATTTCAAAAAACACCGGAATTGACAAAACAACAGTGCTCACGACTGTTGAATCGTTCATGAACATAGTGAAAGCATCTTTAGCCAAAGATGAAGATGTTTATCTCCGTGGATTTGGTAGCTTCGTAGTAAAGAAAAGAGCACAAAAAACAGCTCGTAATATTTCTAAGAATACTACGATTATTATTCCGGAACATAAAATCCCGGTATTCAAACCTGCTAAAACATTCACAATCTCCGTGAAAAAATAACAAATATAGAGTATTAACCCTTTTAAATTATTGAAGCTATGCCTAGCGGAAAGAAAAAGAAAAGACATAAAATGTCTACGCACAAGCGTAAAAAAAGACTAAGAAAGAACAGACATAAAAGCAAAAAGTAATTTTTAGTCTGAAGGACAGAAATAAAGAACAAACTTGTGAAGCTATTTGTCTCGCGGGTTTGTTCTTTGTTTAAGTAACTATTTATGATGAATTAAAGTAAAAGAGAACATGTTTACGAGAACAGTAGATTTATTCATTTCCTCCCGTCAACATATAACTCTATTTACTTAGAACTAAAAAAGCAAAAAGAATTGTGACAAGCGAACTCGTTGTAGATGTACAGCCCAAAGAAGTTTCTATCGCCCTGCTCGAAGACAAGAGTTTGGTAGAGCTTCAGAGTGAGGGTAGAAACCTCTCTTTCTCAGTGGGCAACATGTATTTAGGCCGGATCAAGAAATTGATGCCTGGCCTGAATGCCTGTTTCGTGGACGTGGGTTACGAGAAAGATGCTTTTCTTCATTATTTGGACTTAGGTCCTCAATTTAACTCATTAGAGAAGTACGTAAAGCAAATTTTAAGCGACAAAAAAAAACTCCCCCAAATCACCAAAGCAACCATACTTCCCGATCTTGAAAAAGATGGCACCGTAGCCAACTCATTAAAGGTAGGACAAGAAGTAGTGGTGCAAATTGTCAAGGAACCTATCTCAACTAAAGGTCCGCGCCTGACTTCCGAAATATCATTTGCCGGAAGATACTTGGTGCTTATACCTTTCAACGACAAAGTTTCCGTATCGCAAAAAATTAAATCGAGCGAAGAGCGCGCCCGTCTCAAGCAATTATTGATGAGCATCAAACCGAAAAATTTTGGTGTTATCGTCCGTACAGTTGCCGAAGGAAAACGCGTAGCCGAGCTCGACGGGGAGCTTAAAGTTTTATTAAAGCATTGGGAAGAAGCTGTTACTAAAATACAGAAAGCGACCAAATTTCCTACATTGATTTATGAAGAAACCAGCCGTGCCGTAGGCCTGTTACGTGACTTGTTCAATCCTTCTTTCGAGAACATCTACGTCAATGACGAAACCGTGTTCCATGAAATCAAGGATTATGTAACTCTCATCGCCTCCGAGCGGGCAGGAATTGTAAAACTGTATAAAGGACAGCTCCCCATTTACGACAATTTTGGTATCACCAAACAAGTCAAGGCATCATTTGGAAAAACCATTTCATACAAAAGTGGCGCTTATCTGATCATTGAACATACTGAAGCGCTTCACGTAGTAGACGTGAACAGCGGTAACCGCACTAAGAATGCCAACGGACAGGAAGCTAATGCACTCGACGTGAACTTGGGAGCTGCCGACGAACTGGCTCGCCAATTGCGGTTAAGAGATATGGGTGGTATCATTGTGGTGGATTTCATTGATATGAATGAAGCCGAAAACAGACAAAAGCTTTACGAACGTATGTGTGCCAACATGCAGAAGGACAGAGCACGTCACAACATCCTACCGCTCAGCAAATTCGGACTGATGCAAATCACCCGCCAGCGTGTACGTCCGGCAATGGATGTCAACACAACCGAGATATGTCCTACATGTTTCGGAAAAGGCACAATCAAATCATCTATTCTTTTCACAGACACCTTAGAGAGTAAAATTGATTACTTAGTAAACAAATTGAAGATAAAGAACTTTTCGTTACACATCCACCCGTATATCGCCGCCTACATTAATAAAGGGATTATCTCCTTAAAATGGAAGTGGAAGATGAAATACGGATTTGGTATTAAGATTATTCCAAGCCAGAAACTTGCGTTTCTGCAATATGCATTCTATGACCCGCAAGGGGAAGAGATTGATATGAAAGAAGAAATCGAAATTAAATAAGAAAAATGAGGGTGTATTATAAAAGCAAAACTTTTAATACACCCTCTTTCTTTGTATTCTATGTATCAATGAATATATTTACTATACCGTTCCAAGAAACGCTTAAACGCGCTCCATTCCATCAATCCTTTTTCAAAAACAGAAATACCCAATAACGCACATAAGATTCCTAACAGAACATCTATCAGGTAATGATGCCCCGAATAAACAGCTGCACACCAGATACCTACCATTATGAAAGCAAACAAGGCTATCAACCAAGTCTTACAATGATTTATGACAGCATAAGCCAGCGCTACTACCATATATGCCGCATGCAATGAAGGTACGGCGGCAAAAACATTTGCATTACGCCCATAGATAGAATTGAAGACAGCACATCCCAGCAATTCATCAAAACGTCCCAGCCCCGCCACATTACCCGGCGTATCCAGCATAGCCTCAAAACCGTAATTCATAACATACCAGGGCGGAGCAGCAGGATGGATATAATATCCGGCAAAACCTATGAGATTTACAAGCAGGAAAACCATTGAAAAGCGCAAATACATCCGGCGAGATCCTTTGAAATAAAGCCAAAGACCGAATATAATAGGTACAGGTACCCAACAAAGATAAAATATACCGGCAAAAAAATCGGCAACCGACCAATGGTGTATAGCAAAATACTCACAAGGAATCATTGAAACCCCATTCACGGAAATACCGAAAATAGATTTCTCTGCTTCATACAGACCTTGCACATCAATGGGATTTACCTGATAATTGGGATACACTCTCATCCAGTCATAGGAAACGCCGAAAATAATAAAAGGCAGTAAAGCTACCGCCAGTTTACGAGTTGTTTTTCCTGCAAAAAACAAAAACAGGAATATACCTGCCATCATGAAATGCTCCGGACGAAGACCGATACAGGTAGCTGTCAGTAAAAGAAAAGCTACTGTAACCACAGTTACCAGCACCGTTTCTCTCACCGGAGGAAAATATTCTTTTATCATTTATTCAAAAGTTTATAGCAATGCGCCAACCGGACGAATGCCGTCAGATTAGCCAATATGGCAATTATCGCCAAAGGAACAATCAAAATAAGCATCGGATCAAAAAGTTCGCAACCGGAAAAGATACCGCAGAATAAAGCGCCCAGACTGGTTAACACCACTCGCTCAGGACGTTGCATAAATCCCACCTTGCACTCCAACCCCAGACCTTCGGCGCGTGCACGTACATAACTTACCATCAGCGAACCGATAAGAGCAACAAAAGCAATAATGGAACCCCACTGATAACCCGTCAATATCAGGTAGTAGAAGATTCCGAATAAAGTAATAAGTTCACTGTAACGGTCAAGGACAGAGTCATACAATGCCCCGAAGGTAGATGACATATTGCCGAGACGCGCCACGCGTCCGTCCATCATGTCAAACAAGCCGGCAAAAAGAATAACACCTCCGCCCCAGCCTACATAAGCAAGGTTACCCGGTTCATGCATACCTGCATATACCAGCAAAGCGGCAGCTGCGATATTAAGCAGCAATCCGGTAGTGGTGATAAAGTTAGGTGTGATACCTATCTTAATCATACCACGTATCACAGGATTAATAATTTTGTATATAACTTGTTGCAGCCAATCTCTATAATTCATGTTCATTCTATTTATTTTCTAAACGTTGTTTCAGAAATCCTTTAATATCATGGTTACGATAAACGAAAACCCGTTGCAAATAGTAGTTCCAGAAAAATGCAACCAGAAAAGCCACACTTATTTTAGACAGGATAAACACATCATCGACATAATGTCCTAACAACCCATTCACCCACTCCATTCCTGACAACCATTCGGTTAAAGCAAAAGTGCCCCAAGTATTAATGAGGATACTCCCACCCCACACTATGAAATACTTCAGCGCTACATGTATTTTCTTACAGTCCCCAGCTTTAAATACCCACTCATAATTGATGATACAATTTACAATGCCACCAATTATGGAACCTACAAACGTAGCATATAAATAATATATAGCAAATAGCTTTACTAAGAGAATAGTTATCAGAAAGTCGACCACAGTTGCTATCTGTGCAGAAAGTTGAGCTTTTAAAAAAAGCCATGCTTCTCTGCGCCAGCCCAAGAATCGACTTTCTTCCTTTACTCTATCAGCCATCTCGCCACAATTAAAACGATGAAGCCATATACTCCTGCCAGCACATCGTCCATCATTACTCCTACTCCGCCGGGTAACTTTTCCATCCGCCGGATACCCAATGGTTTCAGAATATCAAAAAAACGAAACAGAGCAAATGCACCCAGCCCATACCAAATGTGACCCGCAGGAGCAGCCAGAAGAGTTATCCATACTCCTACCATTTCGTCCACCACCACTCGCGAAGGATCTTCTCCCCAATATGGTTCCAAACGATTAGTGGCCCAGATTCCTGCTATTGTAAACAGTGATACTAAAGCGGCAGTCGTCCATAACAAACAAGTTTCCGAAATAAAAAGGGAGAGTCCGAACCAGATAAGTGTAGCTAACAAAGCTCCTGCCGTACCCGGAGCAAAAGGGAAAAAGCCCGAGCCGAAGCCTGTGCCGATAAGGATGGGGAAGAAGGAAGGTTTCTCCATAGGAAATATATAAAAGAGGGTATGTCAAAAGTCAGAGATAATATACCAGAACTTTGGGCATAAACCCTCTTATTTATGACTGTGGTTTTGCAAGTTGTTTGTATGCTAATGAAGTATCTCTATTAGCTTCGCTGACAGATTATCTGATTTCTCTCACTAAGATACATTCCCCTCCTCCCGGGAGGAGGGGTGTCCGCAGGGCGGGGTGGTAGGTGAAAAAGGGATTCCTAACTATTGTGATTAATAGGTATTTATTGTTTTACCTACCACCTCCCC
>NZ_DBDF01000195.1:9922-10068 GCF_002293435.1 Bacteroides sp. UBA939
GTGCATCAACAACATAAATAATGGGTATCAACTATATAAATAGCTTGCGAAACTTATATTTATGACTAACTAATCCAGATAGCTCGGCGATTCTTCACCTACCATCGTACGGATTGTTTCTTTCACCATTCTCCATTGAGTGAACA
>NZ_DBDF01000041.1 GCF_002293435.1 Bacteroides sp. UBA939
ACCGGAGCCAACGTCAGCATGTCTGCCTCAATGGATTTCAAGAACGGCTCCAATACCGCCAAGGAGTACGAATACGATGCCAACGGCAACATGACCAAAGATTTGAACAAGGGGATAAGCAGCATCTCATATAATCTGCTGAACCTGCCCCGTTCACTGTCCATATCCAATACCTCCGGTTCGGCAACCAACACCTACGTGTATGCCGTCGACGGGCGGAAAACAACTACAAATATCAGCGGAAAGAAAACGGACTACGTCAGGAACATGATTTATGAAAACAATGCGTTGAAGCGCATCCTCATCGAAGGCGGCTACTATGAGGGCGGAACGTACTACTTCTACCTGACCGACCACTTGGGCAACAATCGGGTGGTTGCCAATGGGAGCGGAACGATCGTGCAGAGCAACCACTACTATCCTTATGGAATGTCATTCACCGAAGGTACGCAGACTTCATCGCAGCCGTACAAGTTCGGGGGAAAGGAACTGGATACGCAGAAGAGGTTGAATTTGTATGATTTTTCAGCGAGGATGCAGGATCCGGTGGTTCCGGGGTTTACGACGCCTGACCCACTAGCGGAAAAGTATTATAGCTGGTCGCCTTACGTGTATTGTTTAGGTAATCCGGTAAAGTATGTAGACCCAACAGGAGAAGAGGTCTGGATATACTACATAGATGACAATGGTGAACAACAACGAATATTGTATAGTGCTAATATGGAGTATTTTGGTAACAATATTTTTGTTTCCAATACTGTAAATTATCTAAATGTAATGTACAATAGTGGTGGAAATACTGTTTTGAATGAACTTATTAGTTCGAAAAATACTTTCAACTTCAAGAATCAACTCCCGACTGATAATCAAGGGAATCCAATAGAAGCCTTTTCTTTTAATGAATCAGAAACTGGAGGCGGAGATATATATGCAGGAGTGATTCTGAATCCTAATGTGAGCGAATACAGAAGGATAGAAGGTATTTCTCATGAGTTATTCCATGGATTACAATATGAGAAAGGACAAGGTGGAAGTTCTATTTTTAACGAGGTGGAAGCGGATGTGTATAGTTCTATTATCACCACAAATTGGTTAAATTCTACAGATTATTATGGCTCACTGTCTTCTAATGGACTTGGAAACGAAACTGCAACAGGAAAGTTGTATCAACAATCCTTTGAGAATTTAACAAAAAGGTTCACTAAAGAGGCATTTAGTGATGCTGTCAGGTCGTATAAGGGCGGCTCTATGGATAACACTACTGGCCTATATAAAAACTATCCTATCATAAGAAATCAGAAGAAACATTTATTAAAATTATATTATCCGAGATGAAACGTACAATATTACCTTTAGTTTTGATAGTTTTCTGTCTTTCCATATATTCACAATCAAGGTGTATACCTTATCTTCTTACTAATGAGGATAAGGATAAAAAGATTTATATATGCGACCCTTGTGTTGATGATACTATAAAGATACAATTCAAAGTCAGTATTATATTTGATGATACAGTTCGATATGCGGTGAAATCTGTCATCTTACAAAGTATGCGAATAGATACCAACCGTACCTTTTTGTCCCGATTAGATGAGAGTAGAACTACTTTTAATCAATACCTCTGGGATATTTGTAATGCTAAGGTAACATATTGGTACAAGAATCAGCCCTATAAACAATTTTACAGCAAGATACCTTTTGTTGCTGATAATAGGGTTTTTGGAGCAATGTATTATTTGGTACCAAATGGGAAATAACAACAAATTTGTATTTGGGTCTTCCCTAAGTGAAAAATCCAACATATGTTGGCCTACTTTATTCAACAGTATGTCAATCGGATAAATGGTAATGACACATTTAATATTGGAAGAATACATGGAGTTTAATAGAATACCTGACGAACGAGCCTCCCCCTGCCACCGGCCAGTCCGTGCTGTGCTGCATGTACTATACTGCTAGAGGAAACCGGCAGAATCCAACCCTGAACTGGAACAACGGAAGTTACCCTTCCGGACAACTCCATGTAACCAAAATGAAAGACGAGGACGAGAACATCTCTTACGAGTTCAGGGACAAGTTGGGACAGGTTCACGTATGACAACCTCAACAGATTAACCGCTGCAGGCTATCTGGAGAACGGAAGCGCGAAGGATTATTTCAATACCTCGTACACGTATGACAAGCATGGCAATATGAAAACGCTCAGTCGCAGGGGGAATACGGAAATCACGACGTACGGTATTATCGACAACCTGATGATGACTTACGCCGGCAACCAGCTTATAAAAGTGGAGGACGCGGGAGTGAATGTGAGCCTGTCGGCCTCGATGGACTTCAAGAACAATTCCAATACCGCCAGGGAGTACGAATATAATAAAAACGGCGGTCTGACGAAAGATTTGAATAAGGGGATAAGCAACATATCATATAATTTGCTAAATTTGCCCTGTTCCCTGTCCATATCCAATTCTTTCGGTTCGGCAACGAACAAGTACGTGTACGCGGCTGACGGGTGGAAGCTGAACGCGGATGTCAGCGGAAAGAAGACGGATTACTGCGGGAATGTGATCTATGAAAACAATACGTTGAAGCGCATCCTTATTGAGGGTGGTTACATTGAGGGTGGAACGTACTACTTCTACCTGACCGACCATTTGGGTAACAACCGGGTGGTTGCCAATGGGAGCGGGACGATCGTGCAGAGCAACCATTACTATCCCTACGGAATGTCATTCACCGAAGGTACGCAGACTTCATCGCAGCCGCACAAGTTCGGGGGAAAGGAACTGGATACGCAGAAGAGGTTGAATTTGTATGATTTTTCAGCGAGGATGCAGGATCCGGTGGTTCCGGGGTTTACGACGCCTGACCCGATGAGTGAAGATTATTATTCTATAAGCCCGTATGCGTATTGTGCCGGAAATCCGATGAAGTTTGTGGATCCTACAGGCATGTGGATACAATATAGTGATAGTACAGGCATGTACAGATATAATAATGGACAATGGGAACAATATCAAACCTCAGGAGCCAACATCGGACAATACACTGCATATACACCTGCTGCCGGAAGCTTTATGGCAGGGGTTTTGACTGGATTGAATCAATTGGGACAAACCAATACGGGAAGTAGCCTGCTAACATTCTTTGCAAATGATAAAAATAATGCATTTATTCGTCCGAGTAATAAAGCAAAAGAGGAAAATGAAGCTAACATCGCCGACTCTGCCATTGGAGAGATATACTTAAAAAAGACATTTACCGGAAGTGATATACCTACGGAGAATGGAATACAAACAAGCCCATTCTGGTTGGACATAGGGCATGAATTGGCTCACCGCCAAGATGTTATAAATAATGGGAGTAAACAGGCAGGTGAAGCTTGGCTGACACATCCTGATACTGGACAAAGAATACCTCGGACAGATAAATATGCTACTCACATGGAAAATTATATGAGATCCGAAGCAGGGTTACCCCTCCGAACCCATTATGTTACACAAGGTTCAGGTGGCTGGGAGCCTTCCAGAATTCTGAATGTCGGCATTCGTACCAGTAAGTTTTTCAGGATTCCTGAAACTGTTTTCGGATGTACCGTCCCTGGAGTTGTTCCAATTAAATATTGAAATTATGAAGAAAACTATTTTTTTGAGTCTGCTACTTGCTTTATTGATGATTCAATGCAAAAGTTTACCTGTGCGAAAAATAGAGAAAATGATGAAAAAATCAATGCCATATAAAGTCTGGGAACCGGATTTTTTCTATAAAAGCCGCAAGTTGATGCTTAAAACTTTCTCTGACCGGATAATGGATAATGATTCGATTATAATACTGGAATATAGTGGCAGTTGGACAGGGGGATATTCTTGTACCATTTATGAGTCTCAGAACACAACCATCAGGGAATATAGTGCCGCAAAAAGTAAAAAGAAAGGAGTAACGGTGGTAGATTCTTTGGTGAGTGACGGTGGTATGGGAGACCCTATATTGTCCATGGTGCTTGATGGCAAATTAGAAGAGATAAAACAAGAAGGAGAGAATCCAATGTTAACACCAACTACTGATTTGATCATAACAATTTTGAGAAAGGATAATAAGAAAAAGAAGTTTAATATTGAGACTATAGGGACGTTAAAATTTATAGTTCGTAATAAGAAGAAAGGATATGTAGAAATACCGATAGAGGAAATTCAAGGTACTTTTCTGCTTGAGGAATAGAAATGAAGCTGATGGATGGCAATATATATCAATAAAATATCGCATTATGAAAGCAGCATTTAAGAAATTCAAAAGATTCTCTTTTCAGGAAATCTAATTTTTTGGAAGATTGGATCATAGAAGATAGTTTAGCCGGTGAAGTTGGCTTAAATAATAGTTTTCCCACAAAAGAGTGCCAGTACAGCGGTGGTGATACAGCGGTTTTTAAAATACTTAGATCGAGTGGAAATACTACGTATTATTGGCAGGATAGTATCATGATACCTATTTTTAAAATACATGCTGTATGCGACTGGAAATAATAACTTTACACAATATGAGTTTAGAGTGAAGAATAGGGACAATAATACCTCTTACGAGTTCAGGGACAAGCTGGGACAGGTGGTGCTCACCCGCCGGGTGGTAGGAACAGTGCCCCACGATACCTACTACGTTTACGACAAGGCGGGACGACTGATATTCACACAGGACGGCGAACAGCGGAAGAGAAACGAATGGTCGTTCATGATACCGGACGTCTTCGGGCGAACGGTGCTGACGGGAACCTGTACGAACTCCATAGACCATACTGCCAATCCCCTGGGCTCGGTAGTAGTGAAGGCAACCCGCGCCAATGCCACCAACACCTACAAAGGCTACACCTTGGCCGCGGGGATAACACTGTCCTCCCCTAAAGTGTTGTCGGTCAACTACTACGACGATTACGCCTTCCTGGCATACAACGGGATACCGAATAACACACATGCCCAATACACTACCGAATCGGGATACGACGCATGTTACGGCGACCATCAGGCGGCCAACAAAATCAGGAACAAAGGCCTGCTCACAGGCACGCTTACCGCCCAAATAAATTCGGACGGAACGCTGTCGTCAACCTACCTATACTCGGTAATGTATTACGACTACCGCGGAAGGGTGGTTCAAACCAAGTCCAACAACCACCTTGCCGGCGGCACCGAAAAGGAATATTTCGCATACAACTTCACCGGGCAGGCTACCAAACGGAAACATGTACATGCGGCTACCAACAAGACTACGCAGACGGAACAGACCGAAATCTACACCTATACTTACGACCATGCCGGGCGGCTGCTGACAACTAAATATAAACTGAATACAGCGTCGGAAATAATCCTTTCCGCAAACACCTACGATGAACTGGGAAGGCTAAAGACCAACCGGAAGAATAACAATGCCA
>NZ_DBDF01000078.1 GCF_002293435.1 Bacteroides sp. UBA939
TTTAAAACTTTTGTTTAACTTCGTGGTATATCTATTTAAGACATCACCACAGATACCTATATATTGGTCAAGTGCTGCTGATATGTTCATTGTAACTCTATGTGTAGACTACTTAAAGTTGCTGATAATCAGCCATTTGACCAATTCTTTTATGCTAACTCTTGTTAATATAACGCATTGTTTCTGAGATAGTTAATTAATTATTTAACGAAGTATTGAATATACAGAGAACCTGCGAAACATTAGCTATATATATTCGGGTACCTGAAGTTGAAGACGGATTAAATGAATTAACTGAGATGGTAAAGGAAGAACAATATGATACTGATGGGTTCAAAAAGAAGCTTTCAGAAACTATGGTTCGCCAATTATATAAAGATTGCAGTTGCATGGTAGAAAACAAGAAGAAAAAATAGCTTTTTTCTTAACCCGGCATAAAATACGGAGAATTTTATGTAAGTTTGTACTCATAATCATATTTGCACTACTATGAAATATCTCTTCCTTTGTATATTGCTATTCTTGGGAGAACTGTGTGCAAGCGCGCAACACATGCTTTCCAAACAATTCCCTTTTTTCAACCAGCTTTCATCCAATGAAATTTTCAATATTCATCAAGACAGGGAAGGCTATTTCTGGCTTGGTACTACAAACGGTTTATCCCGTTATGATGGATATCAACTGAATATTTTCCGGTCCGACTATAAAAATAAGAATCTGCTGGCGAGTAATTCTATCATATCCATAAATGATAATTGCTTATATGTATGGATTGGAACATGGAGTGGGTTAAACCTGTATGATAAACAAACGTGCCAAATTATACCTTTCCCTGATGAACGGCTTCATAATACGGCTATCAGTGCTATAGCAACAGATGAAAACGAAACTGTTTGGGTGGGTGCAGGCGCTATGTTATATCAATGCGACTCTATAGGCAATGTAGTGAAAGAATACATTCTTAGCTCCTCCAGCGAGTATGGTGTCAATGCGATTTATATAGACAGAGGGAAGCGACTCTGGGTAATAGGCCCATGTGGCATACTCAGGTATGAACCGGAAACAGACTCCTTCTTTTCTTATCCGCGATTTGGTAATGGTCATTCAGCTTTTGTGATGTGCCAGGATAATCTTGGAAATTATTGGATAGGTTCCTGGGGCGAAGGCGTGTGGCAGTTCTTCCCGGATACTCAAGATGGAGAGCATTATAAAAAACACAACCTGCCAGGTTCGAAGAACACTGAGGCGGAGTCTATTGTTTTCAGTATAGAGCAAGATGATACATTCGGCTATCTTTGGATGCTCTCCTATGCCGGAATCCAGGCATTCAAATATACAGATAAGGGAATGTTGGAAAATGTGGAGTTGCACGATCTGGTCGATACACACATGATGTACACACGGATTTGTAAGGACAGAGAAGGCAATCTATGGTTACCCTCTTATGACATGGCATATACTATCTTCTTTGACAATTCAAATGTGGACAACTATCTTTTGCCACAACTGAAAGAACAAATGGGATGGGATGCTAATATCTTAAACCTTTCTCAAAGTCAAGACAGTGTTATGTGGTTCATACAGGATAGACACGGTCTGTGCCTCTATGATTTATCGCACGATTTGTTTGCAGACAGTGGTCTGGGAGGGATTAATATCATGATAAGGTCAATTCATAAACCTGGTGTATGGGTCAATTCGAACACCTCTTCGCGTGTAATGAGAGTAACGCAACAGAATATGAAGGTGAAGATTGAAGAAGATATCAATATCGGCGAAGTGAACAATCTGATTGAGGATAAATATGGCAATCTCTGGATATCCGCAAGGACAAATCTGAATGTGAAACGTCCTGATAACGAGGCATTAGTTGTATCGGGCGGCAATATTCCCAAAATAGACATATTGACGAGAGATGTACAAGGAGAAATCTGGGGAATATCCGGTAACAGGCAGATTTATCAGCTTAGTTGTATTGACGGGCGGGTTGTTTGTGAATTGAAAGGGCATATTTCTGGCATATCAGACAAAGAAGCGGTGAACAACATTTGCATTGACAGGCAGGACTGTCTATGGTTGAATACTTCCTGGGGGCGGGTTTTCAGGTCGGATGAGGTGATGGAGACCTTCGAGAATGTGCTGTTGGATAGCACATTGGATGATTGTACCATTTTGGGCTTGCTCTCCGACGAGAATAATGTATGGATTATAGCCAATAAGAAAGTACTTCAATATAATGTCGATTCACGAACTTACCGAAATTATTCTACTGCGGATGAAAACATCATGGTAGATGTGTTCAGAAATAAAGCTATCAGTCTTGATGGGTGTGGCGGACTTTATGTAGGCGGACACAGAGGATTTGTACATATCCGGCCTGACAGTATGGCACAAGAGATTAAGATTCATCCGCGCCTGCGCATCACAGATGTAAAGGTTGAAGATAAGAGTGCATTCTTCGCCGACCATTCGGGGAGAAATACAATAGACAAAGTAATCCTGGACCCGGATAGCCGGAATATTGAAATTTGTTTTTCTCCGCTTGTCTATTCGTTAAATGCCAGATACCGTGTTGCATATAAACTGGGAGGGATAGACCAGGATTGGATTTATCCGGACTACGGCAAATATTCTGCTTTTTACAACCACCTGTCGAAAGGAACTTATAAGTTCCGTTTAAAATTGGAGTATGAACGGGGCAAATGGACGGAGAGTGAAATGTTGCTGACCCTTGTAAAAGAACCTGCTTTTTATGAAACCTGGCTTGCATATTTCATCTATACCATCCTTGTTGCCTTATGTTTCTATACCACGATCCGGTTCTATATGCGCCGCATCAGACTAAAGAGTGAGGTGAAGTTACAGGAAGAACTGGCGCAGACAAAGTTGAAATACTTCACCAGTGTTTCCCACGAATTACTGACCCCGCTTACCGTTATCTCTTGCATATCTGATTATCTGGATCAGAAAACACCTGCCGTACACCGGCAGTCTGTTATGCTGAAAGCCAATGTGGACAAGTTGAAGCGATTGATACAACAGGTTCTTGATTTTCGTAAGATGGATGTGGGAAAACTGCAACTGAATGTTTCGGAAGGTGACATCCGTGAATTTATTCAGAATATCTGCCGGATAAATTTTATGCCGCTTGCTGAAAAGAAGAATATTACACTGGAAGTTTACATGAACACTGGGGAAGTGCTAGGTTATGCAGATTTTGATAAGTTGGATAAGATACTGCATAATTTACTGTCGAATGCCATAAAATATACACCTGATAATAGGTCTATCTGCATAGAAGTACAAGTTCTCAATGAAACGGGGCATAGAGTGCTGGTAGTAAAAGTACAGGACGAGGGCGTCGGTATTCCTGCCAAAGAGATTGAACATATATTCACCCGTTTTTACAGCAGTAAGAGGAATAAAGGAATAGAATCGAACGGAATCGGACTTTCCCTGACTAAAGATTTGGTAGCCCTGCATCATGGCGCTATTACTGTAGAAAGTACTTTAGGACAGGGTTCATGTTTCACTGTATCGCTTCCTATTGATAAGGAAAGTTATTTGCCCGATGAACTGATAGTGGAGGAAGCACTGAATCTGCACACTGTTCCCAACGATACGGACGAAGATAGCATGCTGTCCGGCGATACGGACAAACCTGCTATTCTGCTGATTGATGACAATACGGAATTGTTATCTGTCATGAAAGAAATGTTCAAGGAACGCTACAGCGTGCTGACAGCCATAAACGGACAACAGACTTGGGATAAACTGAATAACAATGAAGTCGATGTGATAATCTGTGATGTTATGTTGCCCGATGTCAATGGCTGGGAGCTTTGTACCCGCATAAAGGGTGAACTGCGTTTTAATCATATCCCCGTTATTATACTTACGGCAAAGAATGGCATTGACGACCGTGTGGCCAGTTACGAGGCAGGTGCTGATGGATATATAGCCAAACCGTTCGAGTTGAAAATCCTCTTTGCCCGTGTAGACAATCTTATCAGATCATCAAGGATGCGTCAGGCGGCTTTCCGTAAGGAGGAGAATATCAATCTGGAAGGTCTGGCTTTCCCCTCAGCCGACAAACAGTTCCTGCAATCCATTATTGACAGCATAGAACAACATCTTGAAGAGACGGAATTCGACTTGGAACAACTTTCCACAGAAATGAATATGTCCAAGTCCACTCTGTATCGCAAGATAAAGTCCATGACCGGACTGACTCCTCTGGACTTTGTACGGAATATAAAGATGAAACGCGCCTGCATGATGTTGCTTTCCCATACGCAGAATATATCAGAGATATCCTATGCTGTAGGTTTCAGCTCTCCCAAGTACTTCACCAAATGTTTCAAGGATGAATTCGGTATCACACCGACGGAATATCAGCAGAAGCAGAACTGATAAGTATTGGACAATATTAAGTAGCTGTTCATAAT
>NZ_DBDF01000162.1 GCF_002293435.1 Bacteroides sp. UBA939
TACCTTAGTGAAAGAAATCAGAGAAGCTGTCAGCGAAGCTAATAGAGATAGTTCTGAAAAGCAACAAAACAACATACGAAACCTGAATAAATAACAAAATAATAAAAGCCTTATGAGTTTCTTAGTCAATCAAGATGGTTATTACGGAGAATTCGGCGGAGCATACATTCCCGAAATACTCCACAAGTGTGTAGAGGAGTTACAGGACACGTACCTCGAAGTATTGCAAAGCGAAGATTTCAAGCAAGAATTTGAGCGGTTGCTACGTGATTACGTAGGTCGACCTTCCCCACTCTACTATGCCAACCGGCTTTCCGGGAAATACGGTTGCAAGCTTTATCTGAAACGCGAAGACTTGAACCACACCGGCGCCCATAAAATCAACAACACTATCGGGCAAATCCTCCTGGCGCGCCGCATGGGCAAACACCGCATTATCGCCGAAACCGGCGCCGGACAGCATGGCGTAGCCACTGCCACGGTTTGCGCCCTGATGAACATGGAATGTATCGTCTACATGGGTAAGACGGACGTTGAACGCCAACGCATCAACGTAGAAAAGATGAAGATGCTGGGAGCTACCGTCGTTCCCGTAACTTCGGGCAACATGACACTGAAGGATGCTACCAACGAAGCCATACGCGACTGGTGTTGTCACCCCGCCGATACGTACTACATCATCGGATCCACCGTCGGTCCGCATCCTTATCCCGACATGGTGGCACGTTTGCAGTCGGTTATCAGCGAGGAAATAAAAAAGCAACTTCTGGAAAAAGAAGGGCGCGAATATCCCGACTACCTCATTGCCTGCGTAGGTGGCGGAAGTAACGCCGCCGGAACCATTTACCACTACATCGACGACACCCGCGTACAGATAGTTCTTGCCGAAGCCGGAGGTAAAGGAATGGATACCGGTATGACGGCCGCAACCATCGCCCTCGGTCAGATGGGAATCATTCATGGCGCGCGTACTTATGTCATCCAGAATGAGGACGGACAGATTGAAGAGCCTTACTCCATCTCCGCCGGACTGGACTACCCGGGCATAGGCCCTATACATGCCAACCTTGCCGCGCAGAAGCGTGCCATTGTTCTTGCCGTAAATGATGACGAAGCCGTCCGGGCCGCCTACGAGCTAACCAAACTGGAAGGTATCATCCCCGCACTGGAAAGTGCACACGCACTCGGCGCACTCGAAAAGATGAACTTCAAACCGGAAGATATCGTAGTCCTGACGGTTTCCGGACGTGGAGACAAAGATATTGAGACTTATTTAACGTTTAACGGTGAGTGATTAGTGATTAGTAGTGCTGATGCTTCATTGCATTCATCACTAATCACTAATCACTCACCATTAATCACTTATCACTTATCATTAATAACCAAATAAAAATGAACACATACAATTATCAAACCATCAGCCGTACTCTGCTCGGAGACCTGCATACTCCCGTGAGTACCTACCTCAAAGTCCGTGACGTATTCCCGCAAAGCGCCCTCATGGAAAGTTCCGACTATCACAGCAGTGAAAACAACCGTTCTTTCATCGGGCTGTGTCCTTTGGCAAGCGTCAGCATAGATCACGGAACCGCCGTCTTCCGCCTGCCCGACGGAAGCCGCGAAGAACATCCCCTCACGCAAGAATTCCAAGTGGAAAATGCTCTTGAAGATTTCCTCAGCCGCTTTCACGCCGAAGGTGAATACTCCAATTACTGCGGTCTTTATGGGTACACCTCTTTCAATACCGTACGCTATTTCGAAGATATTCCCGTGAAAGACAGCCGGGAAACCACCAACGATGCGCCCGACATGCTATACATTCTGTACAAGTATCTCATTGTTTTTAACGATTTCAAAAACGAAATGATGCTTATCGAGATACTTGCCCCCGGCGAAGAGAGCCAACTGGATACCGTATGGAAAGCCATCAACAACCGTAACTACACAGCCTACGATTTCCGTGCCGTGGGCGAAACGACTTCTTCATTGACCGATGAGCAGCACAAGGCAAACATCCGTCAAGGTATTGCCCACTGCCTGCGCGGCGACGTTTTCCAGATTGTCCTTTCCCGCCGTTTTGAACAGCGCTTTGTGGGCGATGACTTCAAACTCTACCGTGCCTTGCGTAGCATCAACCCTTCACCTTATTTATTCTATTTTGATTTCGGCGGCTTCCGCATCTTCGGTTCATCTCCCGAAACACATTGCCGCATTGAAGGACGCCATGCCTACATCGACCCCATCGCAGGTACTACCAAACGCACCGGTAACCCTGAGCAAGATGCTAAAAATGCCCAATACCTGCACGATGATCCCAAGGAGAATGCGGAACACGTCATGCTTGTTGACCTTGCCCGCAATGACCTCTCCCGCAATTGCCACAACGTAACTGTCGATTTCTACAAAGAAACACAGTATTACAGCCATGTCATTCATCTTGTGAGCCGTGTCAGCGGCACGCTGAACGAGGATGCCAAACCTATCAAGACCTTTATCGACACCTTCCCTGCCGGTACGTTGAGTGGCGCGCCGAAAGTACGCGCCATGCAGCTCATCAGCGAACTGGAACCTCACAACCGCGGCGCTTATGGCGGTTGCATAGGCTTCATCGGATTGGACGGTTCGCTAAATCAGGCTATCACTATCCGCACATTCGTCAGTCGTAACGGAGTGCTTTGGTTCCAGGCCGGTGGCGGCATCGTAGCCAAGAGCAATGAAGAATACGAACTACAGGAAGTAAACAACAAATTGGGAGCGCTAAAGAAAGCCATCGTCATGGCGGAAAAAATGTAGGCAAAACATATAAGAATCATGAAAACAGTAATCATTGACAATTACGATTCTTTCACCTATAACCTCGCCCATATAGTGAAAGAACTCGGTGCGGAAGTTGACGTTCTGCGTAACGATTGCTTCGCATTGGAAGATATTGAAAGATATGATAAAATCATTCTTTCGCCTGGTCCGGGTATCCCCGAAGAAGCAGGATTGCTTCTTGATGTCATCCGTACATACGCCGGACGCAAGCCCATGCTGGGCGTTTGCCTCGGAGAACAGGCCATCGGGCAAATATTCGGCGGAAGACTGGTTAATCTGAGTGAAGTATTCCACGGGGTACAGACGAGGGTGGTGATTAGTGATGAGGGTTTAGTGATTAGTGACTCACCACTAAACGCTAATCACTCACCGTTAATCACTACCGACTACCTCTTCTCCGGGCTTCCTGCCGAGATTCTCGTCGGGCGCTACCACTCCTGGGTAGTTGATATTGAAAACCTCCCCGAAGAATTGGTTGTCACTGCTATCAGTCCGGAAGGGCAAATCATGGCACTGAAACACCGGGATTATGATATCCATGGCATCCAATTTCATCCGGAGTCGGTACTGACGCCGGACGGAAAGACAATTGTGCAAAACTGGCTTTATCATAAAGGCTAAAACATAAGTAATTATTTATAATTAGCATTGCATAAGAGGTAGATAATAAGTAGTATTATAAATTACAGAATCACAAACCTATCAATAAAGATGAAAGATATATTAAACCGCCTCTTCAACCATGAAGAGCTTACCTCGGAGGAGACAAAACAAATCCTCCTCAACATCACCCGGGAAGCATATCCCGAAGCGCAGATTTCTGCCTTACTCACTGTATTCCAGATGCGAAGCATCACCGTAGACGAGTTAATCGGATTCCGCGAAGCATTAATGGAGACACGTGTACCTATAGACTTCGCACCCTATTCCCCCATCGACATTGTCGGTACCGGAGGAGATGGAAAGAACACGTTCAACATTTCCACCTGTGCCTGCTTCGTTGTAGCTGGAGCTGGCTATAAAGTAGCTAAACACGGCAATTACGGAGCCACTTCCATTAGCGGAGCAAGCAATGTGATTGAGCAACACGGTGTCCGTTTCACCAACAATGCCGATAAGTTGAAGCACAGTATGGACGAATGTAACATTGCCTACCTTCACGCCCAACTGTTTAACCCTGCCATGAAGTTTGTCGGCCCTGTACGCAAAGCGTTGGGAGTACGTACTTTGTTCAATCTCCTTGGCCCGCTCGTCAATCCAAGCCGACCCACTTATCAGTTACTGGGCGTTGCCGACCTCACACAGATGCGTCTTTACACCAACGTGTTTTACAGGCTGGGCATAGACTTTGCAGTAGTCAACAGTCTTGACAGTTATGACGAAATATCCCTCACTGACGAGTTTAAAGTTATGACCCGCAATTACGAGCGTATTTACCGTCCGCAAGCTCTCGGATTCAGCCATGCGCATCCCGATGAACTGTTCGGAGGAGCATGCAAGGAAGACGCCGCACTCATCTTCGACAATATCCTCAACAACCGGGCTACCCCTGCACAAACGCAATGCGTTATCGTCAATGCCGCATTCGCCATCCAGGTTATGGAACCCGAAAAAGAAATCGAAGAGTGCATTGCCATAGCCCGCGAATCGCTGGAAAGCGGACGGGCTATGAAGACACTGAAAAAATTCATAGAAATAAATCAATAGCAATAACCATACGTCATGAAAGATATCTTATCTGAAATCATCGCCCACAAGCGAATTGAAATAGAGCGTCAGAAGCAAGCTGTCTCTCTCAGCCAACTGCAAGAGCAGGTTGCCACCATGATACAGGAAGACACCACGACTATAACCACCGGTGCCGGTCACCGCCGCAGCATGAAAGGCGCTCTTGCAGCTTCCTCTTCCGGTATTATTGCCGAGTTCAAACGCCGTTCCCCTTCCAAAGGCTGGATAAAGGAAACGGCACAAGCCGACTGTATCCCCCCGGAATATGAGGCAGCCGGTGCATCCGCTCTCTCCATACTCACGGACGAGAAATTCTTTGGAGGCTCCTTGCGCGATATCCGTACGGCGCGCCCCCTTGTCAACATTCCTATTTTGCGTAAAGACTTCATCATCGACGAGTACCAGCTTTTACAGGCGCGCATCGTAGGAGCCGATAGTGTTCTGCTTATCGCTTCCTGCCTGACACCCGACGAATGTCACGCGCTCACCGCCCAGGCTCATGAGCTTGGCCTCGAAGTTCTGCTTGAGGTACACAGTTCCGCCGAACTTTCTTACATAAATAAGGATACGGACATGGTAGGCGTCAACAACCGCAATCTCGGCAGCTTTGTTACCGATGTGGAGAATTCCATTCGCATTGCAGAAGAGCTGAAACACGCAGTGACCGGAATCAACTTCGATACACCTCCGTTGCTTGTATCCGAGAGTGGTATTTCACAACCTGAAACCATTCGTCGGCTGCGTTCGGCAGGATTCCGGGGATTTCTTATTGGAGAAACATTCATGCGTACGGAACACCCCGGAGATACGCTGAGAAACTTCATTCAACAATAGCTTATGAACACAATAATTAAAGTATGTGGGATGACTGAAGCTGACAATATCCGCAGTGTAGAGGAATTAGGCGTAGATATGATTGGCTTCATCTTCTATCCCAAATCTCCCCGGTACGTGTATCAAATACCGCGATACTTGCCCACAATGGCTAAACGCGTCGGCGTATTCGTCAACGAAAGCAAGGAGAATGTCTGGATGTATGCCGATCGTTTCGGGTTGAATTACGTTCAGTTGCACGGTAATGAATCTCCCGAATACTGCCGTTCTTTACAGTCCGGCGGATTGCAGATAATAAAAGCATTCTCCATCGCGTCTTCCAGAGACTTGCTTGCTACTGCCGGCTATGAAGGTTTATGCCACTACTACCTGTTCGACACGCACACTACCCATTACGGTGGTTCCGGCCAACAATTCGACTGGAGTATCTTGCAGCGCTACAATGATTCCACCCCTTTTTTGCTTAGCGGTGGCATCAATTTATACAGTACCAAAGCGTTGCGGGCGTTCCACCATCCGCATCTTGCCGGTATTGATATCAATAGCCGTTTTGAAACAACTCCGGGTATCAAAGACGTGGAACGGATAAAACGGTTTCTTAAGGAATTGAGATAACCAAGAAGCTGTTTTGATTCTGCTCAGCATTAGTTTCACTCAATACATCTTTCATTAATAACGCGAATGAATAGTCTTTTGAAAGTTGTTTTTGAGAATGTTTTTCTGTTTTTAAGAGAAGTATAGCGGTTTATGTGACGACTATATTTTAATGAAATAATTAAGAGCCTGTTTAAATTT